>NZ_JAOTGF010000058.1:0-702 GCF_044427305.1 Streptococcus sp. 2021WUSS109 | reverse complement strand
AATCAAAACCACCAGTCGAACTGGTGGTTTGTTCTGCGGCTATAAGCCGCTTGTTCCGGCCAGGGCCAAAGGCCCACTGAAATAGCTTCCTCGCGCACCACTTTCCCGAGCAGGTGCTAAAGCACCATCAGGTTTTTTTCCTGTTGGTTTCCCCTGTAAATGGGTCAACCGTTTCAAACAAAGTGAGCTGGTCCGCTAACCTGTCTTCTTGTAATTGGTTCTGTATGTATTCTGCTATCACTTTTTGATTGCGTCCTACCGTATCCACATAGTAGCCTCTGCACCAAAACTTTCTATTCCCATACCTATATTTCAGATTGGCATGTTTGTCGAAAATCATTAAACTACTCTTACCTTTTAAATAGCCCATAAAACTGGAAACACTCATTTTGGGCGGAATACTAACTAACATGTGGATATGATCAGGGCAGGCATTAGCTTCATGGATAGTGACTCCTTTTCGCTCACACAAATCTCGGATAATCTTTCCGATACTAGCCTTATACTTGCCGTAAATGATTTGACGACGATATTTAGGCGCAAAAACTAGATGATATTTACAATTCCAGCGAGTATGTGATAAACTTTCATTATCCTCTCTCATGAGGTACCTCCTATTTGATTTGATGTAGTGGCGGGGAAACCACTTCTATCTTATCACTTTGGGAGGTTTTTTTAATACCTCGCTAGAAGCTCTACTGA
>NZ_JAOTGF010000057.1:0-784 GCF_044427305.1 Streptococcus sp. 2021WUSS109 | reverse complement strand
AAGTCTGCTATTGACCGCCGATTTAGGATTTTACCTTTTACGAAGGTATTCAAAGGCAAACCAAATAAAGCTATAAAAGAGGATTATATTAACCGTAAGGAAGTCCTTGAGTATTTAGTTAAGTTGGCTATTGAAACTCCGATTGCTGACATTAACCCGAAAAAATCTATTGAAATACTTGAAGAACATCATAAGGACATGAACCCCGTAATTGATTTTGTTTCTAAGTTTTTTACTGATGAATTGACAAGCGAGTTTATTCCTAATAGCTTTGTCTATCATGTTTGGAAAGGTTTCTTAGAATACTATGGTATTAAAGAAAACAGATCAGAAATGGGGTTACACCGAGAAATCAAAAGCAACTTGCCAGAAGGTTTCGTAGTTGGTCAGAAGGTTATCCCCGCAGGGCAACAGATCCATAAAGGTTTTTATCCTAAGGAAGACCTACCGCCGTTTGCCAGCCTAGCCTATTCTAACGGCAGGGCGACACCCGAAAAGCAGAAAAAACCAAAGAATGAACGCGGGTATTACAACCATTGGCCAGAGTACAAAAAGAGAAGAAAAAGGAATTAAGGATTTTATACACTTTATACAGTAGGGCAAAAATTTTACACACTTCAAAATATTGTCATATCAAGGGTTTTATACACTTTATACGAAAAACACGGAAATAAAAAAATTCCCTTATATTATGATTTAAAAATAAGATCCCTATTATTCCTATATATATTTTTATTTTAATGTATAAAGCGTATAAAGTGTATAAAACAATAGCAAAACCCTT
>NZ_JAOTGF010000056.1:0-824 GCF_044427305.1 Streptococcus sp. 2021WUSS109 | reverse complement strand
AAGATGCTAAGAACAAGATTGCCAAAGAAGCAGAATCAGCTAAGAAAGCAATTGACACCAATCCAAACTTGACTCCAGAAGAGAAGGAATCAGCTAAGAAAGCAATAGATACCGATGCTCAAGCCGCGACAGCCGCTATTGATAAAGCATCAACTCCAGATGCAGTTCAAGTAGAAGAGGACAAAGGTGTAGCAGCTATCAATTTGATTACTGCTAAGGCAGATGCTAAAGGTGCCGTTGCTGCTAAGTTGGCAGATGAAATCAAAAAGCTCGAAGATAAGCAAGCAGAAGCAGAAAAAGCTATCGATACATCAACTATGACTAATGAGGAGAAAGCAATCGCTAAGAAGGCTCTTCAAGATGTTGTAGATAAAGGAAAAGCAGAGCTTGAAGACGCAGCTAGGGTAGCAACAAATGAGATTCATAAAGCTACTACTGCAGAAGATGCGAAAGCGGCTGCACTTGCTGGCGAAAAGAGCTTGACCGATGCGGGTAAAAAAGCTAGAGATGCAGTTGAATTAGCTAAGGATAAAGAATTAGCTAAGGAAGCAATCCGGACGGAAGAAGAAGAAGCTACTAAAGCAGTAGAGAAGCTTGCAGAAGATACGCGCAAAGCTATCGAGGAAAATCCAAACTTGTCAGATGAAGATAAGCAAGCGGAAATTAAAAAGCTAACTGACGCTGTGGCAAAAACTTTAGAAACCATTCGTGACAATGCAACTACGGCTATGCAAGAAGCAGAAAAAGCACAAGCCCTAGCAGATCTTGAAAAAGCTAAAGAAACACAGAAAATTGCAGATAAGGCTGCGATTGATAGGTTGACT
>NZ_JAOTGF010000055.1:0-973 GCF_044427305.1 Streptococcus sp. 2021WUSS109 | reverse complement strand
ATTGGGAGTTTAGCTCAGCTGGGAGAGCATCTGCCTTACAAGCAGAGGGTCAGCGGTTCGATCCCGTTAACTCCCATATCATGTTACTAAAAGCGTTAAGAAATCCGTATGGAAATAGGAAACTGACGCAGAGTCAATGACTCTAGGAAGTTTATCTTTTTCACTAGGATTTTAGCTTGAGTACAGATAGGTCCCGTAGTGTAGCGGTTATCACGTCGCCCTGTCACGGCGAAGATCGCGGGTTCGATTCCCGTCGGGACCGTTCGAGATGTCTAGTAGACATTTTGAAGTTTGTATGAAGTAAGCATAGCTTACGTCTTCTTAGAAAAGAGACAAGACTCGTTAGCTCAGTTGGTAGAGCAATTGACTTTTAATCAATGGGTCGCTGGTTCGAGCCCAGCACGAGTCATATGCGGGTTTGGCGGAATTGGCAGACGCACCAGATTTAGGATCTGGCGCTTTCGGGCGTGGGGGTTCAAGTCCCTTAACCCGCATAGAATAGAAATAGGCCGGCTTAGCTCAGTTGGTAGAGCATCTGATTTGTAATCAGAGGGTCGCGTGTTCAAGTCATGTAGCCGGCATTAGGAAAGATTGCGAACGTAGTTCAGTGGTAGAACACCACCTTGCCAAGGTGGGGGTCGCGGGTTCGAATCCCGTCGTTCGCTTTGAGAGGCCGGGGTGGCGGAACTGGCAGACGCACAGGACTTAAAATCCTGCGATGGCAACATCGTACCGGTTCGATTCCGGTCCTCGGCATGAAGCTTATAATAGTTAGCACCCTTAGCTCAACTGGATAGAGTACCTGACTACGAATCAGGCGGTTAGAGGTTCGAATCCTCTAGGGTGCATCACTCGCTTAATGGAGACGTTAGGGGAGCTTTATTTTTAATAGTATCGGGAAGTAGCTCAGCTTGGTAGAGTACTTGGTTTGGGACCAAGGTGTCGCAGGTTCGAATCCTGTCTTCCCGATTAT
>NZ_JAOTGF010000054.1:0-1120 GCF_044427305.1 Streptococcus sp. 2021WUSS109 | reverse complement strand
AGGCGAACAGGGTCATTTTGAGCAACATGGCTGGATGAAAGGCAGGACGACCTGTGTGAGAAATTTCATCTAGTAGAACAGATTGAGGAATGGTATCCACAAACTGACTAATCAGACGAGCCTCATGAGTAGCAGGTAAATCCCAAGAAAGATTTAATTCCAAACTAAGCTGATTTGTGTTATACTGTTTATACATTTTCATGCCTTTCTAGTTGTTTTGTGGTTATTATAATTATAAAGCATGAAATGGAAAACGAGCAACTCCTAATTGGAATTGCTCGTTTTTTATATGTGAGAAGCTAGTTTTTGCCCAGCCTCGAAATAAAACTCCCAAACCGTTTATTTCTTTACAAATTAGACGGATTGAGAGTAGCTTCATTATAAGAATTTTAAGTTTAATCTATGTCGATAATAATATCAAAATGTTTTTTATCAACTTCTTTTGGAGCAACGTAACTAATATTTCGTTTGGCATTGAATATGTCAGATTCTTCCAATGATGTAGAGAGTCCGCTCCATGGTTCTAATGCGATAAAGGGACTCTGATTTGTAGTTGACCAAATCACTAAATATGGAAACTCTTCAAATGCAATCGAAAGTTTCTTCTGATGATTTTTTGATTTCAAGGTTACCTTTCGTGATGCTAATTGATCCAATGTTATGGCATCATGCTCAAACAGTTTATAGGACAAGTCCAAGGTCTTTTGATTTTCCAAGAATGGCTGGCGGTCTCGCAGATCAAGTAAGCCAGTTTCTGGAAAACTTCTAGGTACTGTACAAGATTCTACTTTTTCAAATTCTAAATAATAATCTTCATAACTCTCACCATCCAACAAGGGACAATTAAAACCTGGGTGACCACCAATAAAGTAAGGTAGCTTTCTATGTCCCTCAAGGTTTTTCACCCGATATTCAGTTCGAATTGTATTGCCAAGTAGTGAGTAGTTAATGGAAAGTTCAAATTCAAAAGGGTAATTTTTTACGGTTTCTTCGTTTGATGAAATAGAAAATTCCAAAGAGTTTTTGGTACTATTTACATTTTTGAACAGCATTTTTCTCACAAGTCCATGCCTTGGAATTGTGCCTGTAAATGTCAATCTTTCTGCAGGTTCATAGATAG
>NZ_JAOTGF010000053.1:0-1168 GCF_044427305.1 Streptococcus sp. 2021WUSS109 | reverse complement strand
CATAGTTGATGTATCGATAGCTTTTTCTGCTTCTGCTTGCTTATCTTCGAGCTTTTTGATTTCATCTGCCAACTTAGCAGCAACGGCACCTTTAGCATCTGCCTTAGCAGTAATCAAATTGATAGCTGCTACACCTTTGTCCTCTTCTACTTGAACTGCATCTGGAGTTGATGCTTTATCAATAGCGGCTGTCGCGGCTTGAGCATCGGTATCTATTGCTTTCTTAGCTGATTCCTTCTCTTCTGGAGTCAAGTTTGGATTGGTGTCAATTGCTTTCTTAGCTGATTCTGCTTCTTTGGCAATCTTGTTCTTAGCATCTTGTTTCGCTGCGTCAAGAACATCTTCTGCAATGGCTGCTACACCTGCATCCTCTTCTTTTTGAACATCGGCTGGGCTAGTTGCAGCTGAAATAGCGTCGTTAGCTTTGGCTACTTCTGCATCTACCGCATCTGTGAAGGTTTTCTTCTCTGCGTCTGTCAAGTTTGGATTCGCGTCAATGGCTGACTTAGCGGCGTCAACTTCTTTAGCAATCTTGTTCTTAGCATCTTGTTTCGCTGCGTCAAGAACATCTTGGGCGATTGAACCTACGCCTTTGTCCTCTGCCGATTGCGCTTCGACTGGACTTGTTGAAGCATCAATTGCTTCTGTCGCAGCTTGGACATCGGTATCCACTGCCTTCTTAGCAGCTTCTTTCTCTTCATCTGACAAGTTCGGATTGGAGTCAATAGCTTCTTTAGCGGCTGCTGCATCTTTAGCAATCTTGTTCTTAGCATCTTGTTTCGCTGCGTCAAGAACATCTTTAGCAAGTGCAGCTACACCTTTATCCATTTCTGCCTGAACTGCGTCTGGGGTTGTAGCTTCATTAATTGCAGTTTTAGCCTTGTCAAGATCTTTTTGAACATCTTCAAGTGCTTTGTCTACTTGTTCTTTAGTCAAGTTTGGATTTTTTGCAATATCCTCTTTAGCTCTGGCTGCATCTTTCTCGAGCTGATTTAAAGCATCTCGTCTAGTAGCTTCAAGCTCACCCTCTTTCACAAGTATAGTCAACCTATCAATCGCAGCCTTATCTGCAATTTTCTGTGTTTCTTTAGCTTTTTCAAGATCTGCTAGGGCTTGTGCTTTTTCTGCTTCTTGCATAGCCGTAGTTGCATTGTCACGAATGGTTTCT
>NZ_JAOTGF010000052.1:0-1276 GCF_044427305.1 Streptococcus sp. 2021WUSS109 | reverse complement strand
TTTTTTATTTTTTTCTAAAGTATGCTATAATGTAATCAAAAATAGCAGGCAGGTGGTAAATATGGTTAAGGTTAGAAAAATTCCAGTGGTGGTTGACGCAGAGCAAATCAGTGAAGTACAGTATATAGAGACCCTGGAAGGCACTATGAAGGCTTCTGCAGGTGATTGGGTTATCACTGGTGTTGATGGGGAGCGTTACCCTGTAAAACCAGATATTTTTGCTAAAACTTATGAAATTCTTTAAGGTTGGACTTCTAGGGTCTGACCTTTATTTTTTTTGTTAATTTTTCATTACTTCGTTTTTCAAAAGCGTGTTCAATATAGTCATTCGGTCTTTTTACAAAATCTTCCCACTTGACCAATACACAGTATCTATCATCTTCAGTCCAAGCACATTTTCCTTGATCGAGTGGCAAGTAGTAGTTGTAGTTAAATTCTGATACTGTTGTGTCGTCGTTGATTTTCACACCGTTATGACTACTTCCGCACTCACTGCAAGTGTAAGTGCTGGTATAAATGTTGTCATACATTTCGGGTAGTACAACGCCTAGTATACCGCTTCTAGTTCCTGCAGATGTATTAGATAGTGAAGCTTGCAATTCACGCTTTATGTAATTCTGATTTTGTAGCCAATTATTTTCGGAGCTATACTGTCCGATAAGATGTATAGTAACCGTGGAATCTTTTAGGTAATCTTCTCGTATTTTTCGCATGATGTAGTTTTCGTCTTGGGATTGTATCGGTTCGTTTAAAGACTTATCAATCATTTCTACATCCAGTTCATTTTGTATATATGTTTTGTAATCCATATTTTGGGATTTGAAAGAAATAAAACACTTATGTTTTGTCATCATTTTTCCTTTCTTTGTACAGTATCTGTCTGTAAGTTTGCCCAATTTATATTTTCGCTTGAAATGATTGTTTCGCAACGTTCAACCAGCAAAGCGAAGCTATCATTTTCGTTTTTATATACACCTGTTTTAGTCAGGAACATGTATTTTTCGTGCTTTAACAATTCGGTTGTTCGTCTATAATCAATCCAGTTGTCACGGTGCTTCGATAATGAAATAGCACTTTCACACAGCAACATCCCACTCGCGCAAATAGCCGATGCAATTGGAAAACACGGTGGTTTCCAAGCAGATAGAATTGGAATCATAAACCCGAGAAAAAGTTCGATATACTTCAAACATTTATACCATTTTTGATGGTGTTGGCTTTTCTTATCGTACCATGAAATTTGATTATCAAGTCTAGAATTTAGATATTCATCTTG
>NZ_JAOTGF010000051.1:0-1523 GCF_044427305.1 Streptococcus sp. 2021WUSS109 | reverse complement strand
TCAGAATGAAGACAAACATCTCGCTTGATGTTTGTCTTTTTCTGTTTATTGGTCTGATAGTCCGTCTTTTTGCCAGAATAGTGGCTATTTGGACAAAATAAAAAGGCTTCCCTGTCCTCATTTTTACCAATTTCTTGAGATTTAAACACGCCAAAGTCAGTCCAACCTTATCCTCCATTTTGGACTTGCCTTTCTCTCTTGTGTAACGAAGATTGTGGTACTCTTTGGCTGTCCCAAAGAGGCGTTCAATGGTTTCTTTCCGCTTCTGGTAGAGCTCCTTCATACCTTTCCTGTGCCGAATCTCTTCACAGCTTTCTAAAGCCTCTTTCCAAATGTGTCGAGTTACCACTTTCTGCTTGTTCTTGCTTTCTGTACAAATTGATAGAAGTGGACAAGTAGCACAGATAGCTGAGTCACTCTTATATTCCCGATAACCTTCTCTGGTTGTAGTGCGATAGGTTAAGACCTGATTCTCAGGACAGATATAACAGTCATAGTATTCATCATAGACAAAATCCTTCGAGCGTAGTTTCCCTTTCTTTCCTTTCGGTCGTGTATACGGAAAGACTGGAGTAATCTCTTGTTCTAGGAGGAAGCGAGCGATACTTGGGGTCTTATAGCCAGAATCGGCAACGAGAAAGCTAGGCTGAAAGGGTTGGAGTTTAGCGAAGAGTACAGGAAAGGCCTGGCTGTCATGGACATTGCCAGCCTCCACGCTATAAGCCAGAGTCCAACCATGCTTGTCACAAGCAACCTGAGCTGTATAAGCAAATACTTCCTTATGGTCCCCTTTATGAAACCAGCCACTTTCAGGGTCAGTTGTAGAAATTTTCTTAGCGATGGGTCCCTCCTCTTTTGCGGGCCCTAGCGGCTTTTTTGCATGCTTTTCTCTATCCCTGTTAATTTCAATCTCTAGCTGGTCACTCATAAACTTGGCTTGCTTTTCAATTTCACGATTGATGAATTTACGATTATTCGCCGCAGCCTTGATATGGGTACCGTCAATGAAAATTTCTGTTGGATCTATGAAGCCTGCATTGACGCAGAGACCTAAGATATGGGTGAAAATGCCTTCAATAACTTGTCTATCTTGAAAACGACGGACATAGTTCTTTCCGTAGGTAGTGAAATGAGGCACCTTATCATCCAGTCGAAGACCAAGAAACCAACGGTAGGCAGTGTTGACTTCGATTTCCTTAATGGTTTGACGCATGGAACGAATGCCGAAGAGACACTGAAGGATTGGAATTTTAATGAGCAGAATAGGGTCAAGACTAGGACGCCCTGTATCATCGCTATAGCTATCTGCGACTAAGTCATAGATAAAGGAGAAGTCAATAGCTTCCTCTATTTGACGAAGGAGATGATCTTGAGGAACAAGGTCATCTAAACTGTAGAAACCAAATTGACCGCGATTGTAGTCTGGATTTTCTTTGTGTAACATAGCGATTCTCCCTCTGCTTATTAGCTAGTATTCCTATCTCTATTATACTACTTTACATATGAAAAAGCCGTTAGAAATA
>NZ_JAOTGF010000050.1:0-1604 GCF_044427305.1 Streptococcus sp. 2021WUSS109 | reverse complement strand
CATGAGGCTCGTCTGATTAGTCAGTTTGTGGATACCATTCCTCAATCTGTTCTACTAGATGAAATTTCTCACACAGGTCGTCCTGCCTTTCATCCAGCCATGTTGCTCAAAATGACCCTGTTCGCCTATGCTCGCCAGGTATTCTCTGGTCGAAAAATCGTTCAAATGAATGAAGAAGTCATTCCTATGAAATGGCTGAGTCAGGATACCTACGTCTGTTATCGAATCATCAACAGTTTTCGGGCTAGCACACACGCCAATCAGCTCATCAAAACTGCCTTCATCCACTTCACTCTCCTCCTCAGAGAGAATGGCTTGATTGAAGATGAGGCTCTCTTCATTGACGGGACTAAGGTAGAAGCTGATGCCAATAAGTATTCCTTCACGTGGAGAAAGGCCGTTGAACGCTATGAAGATGCCTTGAATGGAAACATTTCAGCCCTCTATGACAAGCTAGTTCAAGAAGGGGTGAATACTGCCTTGTCCAAGGAAGAATGCCTCACTAGCGAGGGACTAAACCAACTCCTACAAGAGACCGAACAAGTACTAGATGAGGTGGAAAAGGCTATCTCACAAGAGCCTAAAGTCATTAAAGGTGGATCAGCCAACAGACAGAAACGAAGAAGAATTAAGAAACTCAAGAGAAAGTTGAAAGAGGATTTTCTTGTTCGGAAACAGAAGTACGAACGAGATAAACAGATTCTACAAGAGCGAAACTCCTACTCTAAAACGGATCATGATGCAACATTTATGCGGATGAAAGAGGATCATATGAAGAATGGTCAGCTCAAACCTGGTTACAACCTCCAACTTGGTACAAACAACCAGTTTGCCTTAGCTTACGGATTGTATCCGAATCCAACTGACACTCGTACACTCAAGCCATTTCTTCAATCCATCCAAACCTTAGAACTCTTTCAACACATTGTCGCGGATGCAGGTTATGGTAGTGAAGAAAATTACAGCTTTATCCTTGATGACCTGGAGAAAACACCTCTGATTCCCTACGGAACATATCAGAAAGAGCAGAAGAAAAGCTATAAGAAGAGTGATGCCAATCCTAAAAACTGGACTTACTTAGAAGATTCTGACCAGTGGATAAAGCCAGATGGGGTTGTGTATTCATTCAAGAATTATTCACGAAGAACGGAGCAGAATGGGTTTGAGAAAGATATTAAGATTTACGAAGCTGATCCTGTACAAGCTAGTGAAGAGTTAGACCAATTAGCACGGACAGAAAAAGGAAACCTCAAACAAATTCAGTATAATCCTATGTGGAACTATTTCAAGAACTTAGTCAAAGAGGAATTGACAAGTAAAGAGGGAGCCCGCATTTATGCCAAACGCAAGGTGGATGTCGAACCTGTATTTGGTAGGATGAAGGGTGTTTTTGGCGTGCGCAGAGTCCATGTCAGAGGTCAAAAGGTGGTTGAAACTGAGATAGGATTCCTCCTAATGAGCATGAATCTCACGAAATTGGCTAAGAAATTAGTCCAAGATAGTAGAAGCAGAAAGAAAAACACAGACAGTTCGGCTGAATTTCATCAGAATCAGCTTGAATCTATCTGTGTTTTTTATTTACTGGCTAGTTTTTGCCCAGTCTC
>NZ_JAOTGF010000049.1:0-1687 GCF_044427305.1 Streptococcus sp. 2021WUSS109 | reverse complement strand
ATGAACTGCTCCCTGTCAAGTGGACAATGAAATAATAAAAGATTAGGCGACGGCCTTGTTCCTCATTTCAAGAGGGGCAAGGCCGTTGTTGCGTTCTTGAAATCGTTGATGATTATAAAAATAGATGTAGGCATCAATATCTGAAACTAGCTCCTCAAAGGTCTTATACTTCTTCAAATCATAGCACTCCGTCTTAAAGTGCCCAAAGAGACTCTCAATTGGTGCATTGTCAATACACTTACCAACACGAGACATAGAGCGTGTCATCTGATACTGAGTCGTCAGACGGTAATAATCTTTCGAAGTATATTGTGATCCTCGATCGCTATGAATTAATGGTGTCGCATCAGGATTAGCTGTTCGGGCTTTACGAAGCGTTTCTAATACCAACTCATTATCATTAAACTGACCAACCACATAAGCGACAATAGAGCCGTCATAAAGGTCCTTAATCGCACTCAAATAGGCTTTACAGCCGATACCGTACTTCAAGAAAGTCACATCTGTACACCATTTCTGATTGGGGGCAGTAGCTGTAAAATCACGATTGAGAATATTGTCTTCTACATTGACAAAGCTAGTCTTGGTGCAATATCCCTTGGATCTTCTGATAATGGAGCGAATACCTAGAATATGCATCAAGCGACGAATCCGCTTCTTGTTGTAGTTTGTTTCAAGCTTGCGATTGACAAATCGAGTCATACGACGATAACCAAGAATGCCATTATGTTGGCTATGAAGGTCCTTGATGACGTCTATCAATCTTGTATTTTCTTGTTCAGAAGGAGTTTATTGATGACGCAACCACTTGTAATAGCCTGAGCGAGATACCTTTAGAATACGGCACAAGTGGCTGATAGAAGCCTCTTTCTGTTCATCCGCATATTCTTTAATCGCTTGGAAGGATTCCAAGTGGCGACCCATTCTTACCGTCGATTTCGTCGCTTGATTTCTTCTAACTTTTTTAGCAGGCCATTCTCCATTTCAAGATACTTAATCCGTTCTTCCTGTTGCTTGATTTTTAGGCGTAACTCTTCTTCCGAAGTCAGATTAGGCTTACTTTCCAAACCTTTTCCACGACGGTCGAGGAGGCCGTTAGAACCGTCCTTCTCAAACTTTCTGACCCACGAATAGACCTCTGTTGGTAGGAAACGCCATACTTCTCAACAGCCCCTTGGTAATCTTTCTCGTGGGCAAGGGTAAAATTGACAATCTCAACCCGTTCGTCAAATGTTGTCTTGCGTCCTTGTTTCATGCGACTCATTCCTCTACTAGTAGCTTTCAATTCTTTACCACTAGTATAACGTTTTATCCAAGATCTGAGAACATAATCACAAGAAATTCCATATTTTTCAGTCAAATCTTTGAGACTTCCCAAGCCATTGAGATAGTCGGAAACAGCTTGTTTCTTTAGTTCCTTACTATACTTCGTCCAGTGACGACTTTCCTCTAGCCCCTCAACACCAGCTTCTTTGTACTTCCGAACCCAGTTTGATAGAGTGTCTTTAGACACACCATAGCGCCTAGCTAACCAGCTAAGTGATTTCCCAGCTTCCAAGTGGAGTAGAACAATTTCTAGTTTCTCAGAGACAGACTTTGGACTTCTTTTGGACATAATAAAACTCCCTTTATAGTTTCTAGTGAAAATTTTTGTTTTTTCACTGTCCACTATAAGGGGAGTATATCA
>NZ_JAOTGF010000048.1:0-2273 GCF_044427305.1 Streptococcus sp. 2021WUSS109 | reverse complement strand
GACTAGTCCCTCAAGAGACAACTCAATCATTCTATCATCTTCTACTGAACTTGTCAACACTTTTTCGAAACTTTTTTTCATTCCGCTACTGACTAGCCCCTCAAGAGACAACTCATTTATTCTATCACGACTTATACACATTGTCAACCAGTTTTTTGTTTTTTTACACTGAAAGTTCTATTTTTTAAACACTCTCTATTCTTCCATTTCGTGATTCCCTTCTTGTAGAACCCGTACGGATATGCTCTCTCGTACAACTCCTAATGTCAATCCAAGTTTAAATGTTCGACCTTGGAAAAATCTCCCACATCAATACACAGTTCATTTTTGACAACATTTCTTCTTGTTAGCTACTTTTCAACAGCATTGTGAAGAGTTATGTAGTTGATATTCTTTCCTGTTTATTATGTAGTGGCCGAATTTGCTCCTCATCGACTTTATAACTAGGCTATTTTTTCCAAAAAAAACAAAAGTCGCTAGATTTTTCTAACGACTTTGTTATTATACGCGTTCAACTTTGCCTGATTTTAGTGCACGTGCTGAAGCCCAAACTTTTTTAGGTTTACCATCAATCAAAACAGTTACTTTTTGAAGGTTTGGTTTAACTGCGCGTTTAGTTTGGTTCATAGCGTGTGAACGGTTGTTACCTGATACAGTCTTACGACCAGTGAAATAACATACTTTAGCCATTGTATCTTCCTCCTCATTTGATCAAATATATCGGATGTGCTAGCACCACATACCTTACTATTCTAACAGAAAAGATTGGACTTGGCAAGAATTATTTTCATTTTTATTTTTTAAAGTATCTATACTCATAGGTAAATATTTTAATACTACAGTTTGCGCCCCATCCATAATTCTTCGTTCTCTAAGTTATTACAGTCATGAAAACTTTGGAGCGGTTTATATTTTAACTGTTCTCTGCTCACTTCTATCGTAGATTTCTTCATGGCAAAGAACTAGATCAAACTTAATCAACTATTATAATAAAAAGGATTCTCGAAAGAAAATCCTTTTTGATTTAATCTAAGAAACATATGCTTTGTTTGCTTGAAATCTGAGATTTCTTCGCAGTTACATTAAGCTTTGTTCGCTGAACCGAATACGTCGATACGCTCTTCAACAGATGCTTGGATAGCTTTCACGCCGTCTGCCAAGAATTTACGTGGGTCAAAGAGTTTTTTCTTATCGTATTCTGCTTCGTTTGCTTCATAAGCCGCTGCAAACTTACGAGTTGCGTTTGCAAATGCGATTTGGCACTCAGTGTTTACGTTAACTTTAGCAACACCCAATTTGATTGCTTCTTGGATTTGTGCATCTGGAATACCTGAACCACCGTGCAATACGATTGGGAAACCTGGTACAGCTTCAGTTAATTTACGCAAGTGGTCAAGGTCAAGACCTTCCCAGTTTGCTGGGTATGGACCGTGGATGTTACCGATACCTGCTGCCAAGAAGTCAATACCAGTTGCAACCATTGCTACTGCGTCTTCAATTGGAGCCAATTCACCGCTACCTACGATACCATCTTCTTCACCACCGATAGTACCAACTTCAGCTTCAACTGAGATACCTTTAGCGTGTGCCAATTCTACAACTTCTTTTGCTTTTGCAAGGTTTTCTTCTACTGGAAGGTGTGAACCGTCAAACATGATAGAAGTGTAACCAACTTCGATACATTCAAGTGCATCTTCGTAGTGACCGTGGTCAAGGTGAATAGCAACTGGAACTGTAATGTTCATTGATTCAATCAAGTTTGCAATCAAGTTACGAGCTACTTTGTAACCACCCATGTACTTAGCTGCACCCATAGAAGTTTGGATAAGAACTGGAGCTTGTTTTGCTTCTGCTGCACGCAAGATAGCTTGAGTCCACTCAAGGTTGTTTGTGTTAAATCCACCAACTGCATAACCGTTGTCACGCGCTGCTTGGACAAATTTTTCTGCTGAAACTAATGGCATTTCGATAGCCTCCTAATATTTTTTGAGGTTGCACCTCATACTCTTCTATTCTACCATTTTTATTTTGAAAATGCTAGTTGAAACCGTCTAGTTTTGAGAAAACTTTCACATATCTTTTCATGAAAGCCGTAATAATGCCTGTTTCGTATCATTCTTGTAATTTATGAACTAGCATATATCGTGCTCTGCACTTATCTAGACAAAGCAAAAGGACTAGCCTTAGCTAGTCCACTATGCGGAGAGTGGGACTTGAACCCACACGACCTAAAGCGGTCACAGGATCCTTAGTCCTGCGCGTCTGCCAATTCC
>NZ_JAOTGF010000047.1:0-2574 GCF_044427305.1 Streptococcus sp. 2021WUSS109 | reverse complement strand
TCCTAATAGCTTTGTCTATCATGTTTGGAAAGGTTTCTTAGAATACTATGGTATTAAAGAAAACAGATCAGAAATGGGGTTACACCGAGAAATCAAAAGCAACTTGCCAGAAGGTTTCGCAGTTGGCCAGAAGGTTATCCCCGCAGGGCAACAGATCCATAAAGGTTTTTATCCTAAGGAAGACCTACCGCCGTTTGCAAGCGTAGCCTATGCTAATGGCAGGGCGACACCCGAAAAGCAGAAAAAACCAAAGAATGAACGCGGGTATTACAACCATTGGCCAGAGTACAAAAAGAGAAGAAAAAGGAATTAAGGATTTTATACACTTTATACAGTAGGGCAAAAATTTTACACACTTCAAAACGTTGTCATATCAAGGGTTTTATACACTTTATACGAAAAACACGGAAATAAAAAAATTCCCTTATATTATGATTTAAAAATAAGGTCCCTATTATTCCTATATATATTTTTATTTTAATGTATAAAGCGTATAAAGTGTATAAAACAATAGCAAAACCCTTGGTACTACTGACTTTATTTTTTATATACTTTCAAAAACAAGTGTATAAAATTTTCAAGAAGCGTATAAAAAAGGAGCTGAAAAATGAAAATCAAGCTATTTTATCAGAAACATAAGCAAAGCCTGGAGGAATTTGAAAAGAGAGTGAACGACTTTATGGCAGGCGTTGAAGTAATTAACGTAACTTTTCAAGTTGCAACCCATGGCGACTATGAAGACCTTTCAACATTTACAACAGTATTGATAACTTACAAATAACAGAAACGGAGAATAATATCATGACATTAAAAACATTTTCAGACAAACCACAAACCTTTACTTTTACTTATGACTTTGAAGACATTGACACCGCCAAAGTGGCAAGTATTGCAGTCTTTGGTTATATGTTTGGGACTTATCACACGCCAGTAATTGAGGCAACGATTAAGGGCAAAGGTCAGCTAGTGCTAGAGTATGCAGAAGATAAGAAACTAAGTAAGATCTTCAAGAGGATTTGTGACGGGTTCAAAGATTACTACAACAATCCTGAAGCAGAAACCGACGTTGAAGACCAGTACCGCCTGGAGCGCACGGAACAACTCAAACAGTCAGAAACCTTTGATAGCTTGCTTAAAAAGGTGGTGGCGTATGAACTGAAGTTACTTGACTATGCGGAACGTTTGCTAAGTGATGACCCAATTCCAATGGATTCAGAGACAGGCTACTCAACACTAGACTTAATTGGTGCTATGGGTGTAGGGCTACTCAAGTCACTAGACAAAGACAACGAATATATCAGCCTTTGGCAGTATGCAGGCCGTTTGTCCCAGTAAGGAAGTGAAGAGGTATGCAATGAACTGGATAAGAGGAGATCCGTTAGATTTTAAAAGCAAACAAATACAATGATTTAAAAGGAGAAAGATAATGACAAGAACACTACAAGAAATTAAAGCAGAGCTAGAGGCATTGTATCAGGAAAATCAAACAGCGATTGAAAAGTACACAGCAGAACTGGAAGCGATTGATCCCAAGATTGAACAAGCGAAACAGGATATAGCTGACGCACAGATGATGGTAGATGCCGAAGCTTATGATATTGCTAAGCGTGAACTTTGGACGGCTGAAAATACTAAAGAAATGTTGAAGAATAAACTGGATGAATTGACTCAAAAACCTTTGATTAGTAAAACAGACTATAATAAATTGGTTAACGAAATCAATGTACTAGCTGAAAAAGAAAATATGACTATTATTAATAAAGTATCTGAAATGTTTCCAGAATTTGAAGCGCTCAAACAACTTCATATCGATAACTACAATTTTGCTAATAATACCCTTCAACTTCTAGAAAATAAAATAGGGCGTAATGAGAAAAGTTACAATTACAGCGATCGAGGAGCTTTATTACCTGGGCGCTTCTCGGGTCTAGAGTATACTCCAAAGAGAAGTGTTGTTCACTTAGTAAATAGCTTGATTGAAAATTATGAAAGGTTGGTTAAATAATGACAGAACACAATCCTTACAAATGGTATAAAGATTTGCAAGAGGGTGCTGAGAAATCGCGAAAAGAACAGGCTGAGAATTTCAATAAATCATTAGCAAAGCTGAGAGAAAAAGCAGAAGCTAAGCGTCAATCAGATCAGGAACTTTTTAATAAAGTATTACAAAAAATGCATGATGAAAATGAGGAGCGAAAAGAAAATGAAATTGCTAGAGCTAAGGCGGAAGCAGCGACAAAAGCTGAGCAAGAAGCTAGGCGCAAGTTTGGAACTAAAACCGAAAATGAGAAACGTAATGATGAAGCTTTACGACAAATGTTAAGAAATATGAAGTTATAAACTATTTTGTAATTTCTAGTGGACAAGATGGATAGTAGAAAAAAAAGGGGGGGTATCACCCCAATGTCATTAAGTTAACTAACCTATCACATTTTGTGGTGGGTTATTTTTTATGTTACACTAAAAATAAAAGGGGAAAAGTCATGCTAGATCAGATTAAAGCTCATTTACTTGATAGTATTAACGACATCGTTTCCACCGCAAACCAGTTTGTGCTTCATCCTGAAAAAGATT
>NZ_JAOTGF010000046.1:0-3850 GCF_044427305.1 Streptococcus sp. 2021WUSS109 | reverse complement strand
GTAAAAATGAGGACAGGGAAGCCTTTTTATTTTGTCCAAATAGCCACTATTCTGGCAAAAAGACGGACTATCAGACCAATAAACAGAAAAAGACAAACATCAAGCGAGATGTTTGTCTTCATTCTGATCTCTTCCAAACGGAAGAGAACTGTTCTTATTTAGCTGCTTTATAAAGTTCGTTAACCTTGTCCCAGTTGATTACTTCAAAGAAGGCTTTGATGTAGTTTGGACGGACATTGCGGTAGTTGAGGTAATAAGCATGTTCCCAAACGTCCAATGCCAAGATTGGTTTCAAACCTTGCATGATTGGTGTGTCTTGGTTAGCAGTTGAGATAACTTCCAACTTGCCTTCTTTATTAACAACCAAGAAAGCCCAACCTGAACCGAAACGAGTTGTTGCTGCTGCAGTGAAGGCTTCTTTGAAAGCATCAAATGAACCAAAGGTTGCATCAATATCTGCTGCCAATTCTGCTGAAATTTCTGTTTTTTCAGGTGAAAGCAATTCCCAGAAAAGAGCATGGTTCAAATGACCACCACCGTTGTTGATCAAAGCTTGGCGGATGTCAGCTGGAATTTGCTCCACATCTGACAAAAGAGCTACCAAGTCTTCGCCAATTTCAGGATGTTTTTCAAGTGCTACATTAGCATTTGCAACATAAGTCGCATGGTGCTTATCGTGGTGAAGGGTCATTGTTTCTGCATCAATATGTGGTTCCAAGGCATCGTATGCGTATGGAAGGTCTGGTAAAATAATTGCCATTTTCGTTTTTCTCCTATACTAAGTGATAGTTCTATTTTACTCCAATGTGAGAGCCTTTTCAATTTATTTGTCTGAAACCACGGTTGACCCTCGATCTAAGAATACTCTTTTTACTATGCAGTCGCGATTTTTAATAATAGCAAATCAAATAAATAATCCTTATCAAATTGGCCTGTTTTAATTTGAAAATCTGTATCGATTAGGAGCTTGACGACTTTTTTCAAAAATCCAATGGACAGATGGCGTGAATCACGCAAAGCATACTTTACTTGGTATGGATTCACCTTACGCCCCATAATAGTTGATAACTCAGCTACTATCTGCTGTTCCCCTCGGCCTTGCTCTAGTAGTATTTGCACCTGTAGATAGGTTCGAAATTGGGTTAACATGATGGCAATCAACTTAACCTCTTCCTCCCCTTGCAACCGCAAGTCACGAACTAAGTTGCGAGCCTCGTCTACCTTGGATTGTAGAATTAACTGTGTTAAATCAAAGATATTATCTTGTAGTGTTTTGGGGATAGCCGCATCAATATCTGAAATTTCAATCGTCTCTTTTCCCTTATAAGATTGAAGAAAGACTAGGTTCTTACTGATTTCTGCAAAATCAAAATTGGACTTTTCTAAAAGATATTGAAAAACCTCTCCTCCCATCTGCAATCCAAGACGCATCATCTCCTTTTGGAAATGATTTTTCAAATCCATCTCCTTCAGAGGATTGGCTTCTAATACTAGTCCATCTCGTTTGAGGAGTTTGACCAGACGACGCTTACTGTCTAACTTACCCGGTGCTAGAATGACCAAACGTGTTGTTTCGACAGGATTTTCCAAATAGGCCTCAAACTGTTTGAGTTCATCATCTGTCAAATGTCGTTTTTTATCTGTCGTTAAATCTGCAAAATAATCAAGAATCACTACTTTTTCATCTGAAAAGAAGGGAAGAGAAACTAGGTCCAAGTCTACCTGATGATAATCAGCCTCCGACATATCAAAATAGGCAAAACCTAAATCTGCCGCATCAAAATCAAGCTTCCGCAGAAGTAAGTCTTTCGCTATTTGGTATTGTCCGATGTCTTCACCGCATAAAACGGTCAGAAGCTCTAATTTCTCTTTTTTTAATTTTTCAATCTGTTCAATTACTGTCATAAAAACCTCAAAATTCTTTTCTCATTGTACCACAAAAAGAGCCTAGACATAAAGTCTGGACTCTTTCATTGAAATTTATATCAGGAAGGCAGAAAAAATTAATTGATAATCACTCCAAATGACCTATTTCCCAAATAGCAGTTCCTTTGTTAGCTATTCCACCACCCTTTGAAATTCCACCAAGTATCTTGAAAAGTATCCTTTATCCGATCTCTCCAAGTCTTATTTTCTTCTTCCTCAATAGAACGTTTGAACAAGGCATCTGCGTACTCATCCTCTTGTTCCTTTTGATTCTGTTCAACTCGTTTCTTTTCGCTTTTATATACTAATTGACCAAAATACAAATTCCCATCGTCTGCAAATTTTAATGTAACAACATCACCTTCTTCGAGTTTCTTATTCAATTTTACAACATAATCTCCACTGCCGTCCGCACGATGACCACTTACTTCCCATTCTCTCTCATAGCATTGTGGAAAATAATTAACCTCCCCTTCTTTAGGACACTTTGACTTATGCTTAACTGTAGGAACATCTATCTTTTTCCCGTTTATATATGCAGTAACATAACCAAATGAGCCAACATGGACATGAATAGAGTCTGAACCAGTTCTAAAAGGAGCTACTTTTACCCCCGGAACATTCTGTTGACCTACTGGTACAAATATTGAAGTCTCCGCCTTTACACTTGATAACGATAGTAAACCGATGACAAAGGTAACTAAAATAAACGATACTTTTCTCAATTTCATTTTGCTTTTCTCCTAGTAGTACAATATATTAACCAGAATTAGTATATACCAATTTCATAGAGAAAGCAAGAAAAAACGCTCCTTGAGTAAAAACTAAACTCAAAAACTCAATTCTTATCCAGCACCTTGAAAGGAATGTGGGAATAATCTCTGTGCGTTTTTAAAAATTCCAAGGCTTCTTTTTTTACCTGTATGAGATTAACACCTTGGGCATTGGCTCCATAGACACAGCCACAATAGCACTGGCGATAAATGTTATACTCTTCACACATTTGAACTGAACGCTGATAGCCTCCATTTTTCTTAAAGTCACTCGGAAGATACTGGGTATCGTATAATTTCTGCACCTCAATCCCAACAGCATTTATGGTCTGCGAATTCTTATGTGGACTGATTGTCAAAGCCGAACCAAAATAGTCAAAACCAAGCTCAACTGCCTTCTCCGCAGTCTTATCCAACCGATAATCATAGCAAACCTTACACCGATCTCCTCCCTCTGGCTCATTGGCGAGATGCTGAGTTTTCTTGAAAAATTCCTGAGGGCTATAGTCAGCTTCTAGGTAGCCTACCGACTGTCCAGTTTTCTGATTAAATTCTTTGACAAACTGGGCCGTCACGGCTGCCCGCCGCTGGTACTCCGCCTTTGGATGAATATTGGAATTCGCAAAATAGATGGTTACATCTGCATATTGAGTCAAGTACTCCAATGTATAGGTCGAGCATGGGGCACAACAGACATGCATGAGAATTTTCGGTCGAAGCCCCGCTTCCTGCCACGTGCTTGCCATTTTTTGAAACACTTTATCATAGTTAACCTTTTGATTCGGTGATAGAGTCGATAAAATCTCTTCAACTTTAATCATACAAACCTCCAAATATACATTCATTATACTATATTTGAAGACCACTGCATAGATAGCAATAACATAAGAGAACACTCCCCATTTCCACCTAAAAAGGTCCCTAAAAATGAACAAAAGGGAAGACCGTCTGCCGGCGGTCCCTATTTCCGACCTAAAAAGAGGCGTCAGCCACGAGGACAAACTAGCAACCCAAGTTGCTAGTTTCAGAATGAAGACAAACATCTCGCTTGATGTTTGTCTTTTTCTGTTTATTGGTCTGATAGTCCGTCTTTTTGCCAGAATAGTGGCTATTTGGACAAAATAAAAAGGCTTCCCTGTCCTCATTTTTAC
>NZ_JAOTGF010000045.1:0-4604 GCF_044427305.1 Streptococcus sp. 2021WUSS109 | reverse complement strand
GAAACCAAATTGACCGCGATTGTAGTCTGGATTTTCTTTGTGTAACATAGCGATTCTCCCTCTGCTTATTAGCTAGTATTCCTATCTCTATTATACTACTTTACATATGAAAAAGCCGTTAGAAATATAATTCTAACGACTTTGTCTTCATTCTGAAAAGAAAGGCTAAGCCTTTCTTTTTTGCTTGCTATAATCTATTTCTCAATTCATCAATATCCTCTTGACTAGTTGACCAGCTGGTCGCAAAGCGGATGATACTGTGGCTATCGTCGTATTTTTCCCAGAAGCCATAGGCAATTCCAGCTTCTGTCAATCTAGTCAATTCTTCATTCTTAACAATAACGAATTGCTGATTGGTCGGGGATTTGAGATAGAATTGAAAGCCTTTCTCTTCCAAAATCTGGATCAGTTGCTCTGCCATTGCGATAGCATGACGCCCCAATTCAAGATACAAGTCATCAGTAAATAAGCAATCAAACTGGACACCCGTCACCCTTCCTTTTGCCAACAAGGCACCATGGTGTTTGACGATTGATATGAAATTCTTAGGCTGGTTGTTCTTTGTAAATACCAAAGCTTCCCCCATCAAAGCACCGAGTTTTGTCCCACCAATGTAGAAAACATCTGTCAGCTCTGCAATTGTCTTCAAATCAAGATCCGTTTCACGAGCAGCGAGACCATAACCCAAACGAGCTCCATCTAAAAAAAGCGGGATCTTGTGATGACGACAAACTGTTGACAAGGCTTCTAACTCTGACTTGCTATAAAGTGTACCATACTCTGTTGGATGGGAAATATAGACCATACCAGGATGAACCATGTGAGCATGATTAACATCTGCGTAGAAATCGGAAATATAGTTCTCAACTGCATTTGCGACAAGTTTGCCATCCGTATGCGGTAAAGCCAACACTTTATGGCCTGTGAATTCAATTGCCCCCGCTTCATGAACTGCAATATGCCCAGTATCCGCCGCAATGACTCCTTCATAGGAAGCTAACATAGACGAAATGACAATTTGATTGGTCTGCGTGCCACCTGCTAAAAACGTAACTTGTGCATGAGGACAGTCCGTAGCAAGTCTGATTTTTTCGATAGCAGATTCAGTATATTTATCAGTGCCATATCCAGATAACCCTTCTTGGTTGCTTGCAACTAAGGCTTCTAGCAAGGTAGGATGGGCACCTTTATTATAGTCATTTTCAAAATGTAACATATCATGCCTCCTTCATATAATATAACAAAAAAGCCTGTTAATGCAGGCTTTTCAATTTAATCCACCCTGAGGGAATCGAACCCCCATCTCAAGAACCGGAATCTTACGTGATATCCATTACACTAAGGGTGGAAAGGAAAAACTTGCACAAGGCAAGTTTTTATATGAATTACAATTCAATGTCACCGAAAAGGTCAGCCATTGAGAATCCAGATTGAGTTTCTGGCAATTCGTAATCACGTTTTTGACGACGTGGACGTGGAGCACGTTTTTCAGCTTTTTCTTCACCTTCAACTGCTGCTGGACGCTCTTCCAAAGCTTTGATAGAAAGTGATACACGCTCATCAGCTGCGTTTACTTCAAGAACTTTAACAGTTACTTCTTGACCTACTGACAAAGCATCTTTTGGATTTTCAACACGTTTGTGTGAAATTTGTGAGATATGTACCAAACCATCGATACCTGGCAATACTTCAACGAAAGCACCGAAGTCAGTCAAGCGTTTTACTTTACCTTCGATGACATCGCCAGCTGCCAATTTTTGCTCAACGCCATCCCATGGACCAGGCTGTGTAGCTTTCAATGACAATGATACGCGACCTTCAACTTCGTCGATTGCAAGAACTTTAACTTCAACTTCTTCACCAACTGTTACAGCTGATTTAGGAGATACGTTACGCTCGTGTGACAATTCAGTCAAGTGTACCAAACCATCTACACCACCAAGGTCGATGAAAGCACCGAAGCTTGTGATACGTGCAACTTTACCAGTCACAACTTCACCAACTGCCAATTTACCGAATACTTCAGCACGTGCAGCTGCAGCTTCTGCTTCAACAACGTCACGACGTGACAAGATGAAACGGTTCTCAGCAGGATCAACTTCTTTGATTTTAGCATCAAATTCTTGACCTACAAAACGCTCAGTGTTACGAGTGAAACGGCTGTCGATCATTGAAGCTGGGATGAAACCACGAAGACCTTCAAATTCAACTGCAAGACCACCTTTAACGGCACGAGTTACTTTAACTGTAACAACTTCTTCTTCACGACCAACAAGCTTGTCCCATGCTTTACGTGCTTCCAAACGTTTTTTAGATACAAGATAAGTAACAGTGTCTGTATCTTTACCAACAACTTGGCGAAGTACTAACAATTCAAGTGTTTCACCAACTTTTACAAGGTCGTTGATATCAGCATCACGGTCGTTAGTCAACTCACGAAGAGTCAATACGCCTTCAACACCAGTACCTGAGATAGCTACGTTTGCTTGACCAGCATCAACTGTCAATACTTCTGCAGTTACCACATCACCAGGTGTAACTTCGCTTACACTGTTCAACAAATCTTCAAATTCGTTCATTATAAAAAAACCTCCGACAATCAGGTCTTTCGACCCAACATAAAATATATTTTATTTAAGGCACACGCAAGGACAACAACAATTAGACATCTTTGACGAACTAGACTATATCTAGTACCTTTACTGGGGTAGCTGGATTCGAACCAACGCATGAGGGAGTCAAAGTCCCTTGCCTTACCGCTTGGCGATACCCCAAAACATTTTCTAAGATAGTATTCTGAAATAAACTCGGGCTAAACGCTGTGTAAAAAAGATAAGTCGCCTAGCAAATCAGGATTTGCAGTCAACTTCCTATTTTTACTATGCGTTTGACACCCTTAGTATCTTAGACATGGAGAGAGAGGGATTCGAACCCCCGAACCCGAAGGAGCGGATTTACAGTCCGCCGCGTTTAGCCTCTTCGCTATCTCTCCGTGCACTAACAGTCACTATTCTAACATAAAATAGCGACTATTACAAGCCTTTTAGTGACTTAAATTATAATTTTCAATAATATTTCCGACTGCTTTTTCTAATTTTTTGTAAAAGCTTTCGGTATTTCCATTTTTAATAACTGCAAAGTTATTTTCAGCCAATTCTGCAATTTCTCCAATTACTTTTTTACCTATAACAAGGCGGTATCCAGGGAACTCTTCTCTATTGACAAGAACTTTGCTATCTTCAATCTGAATTTCAATTTTTTTATCTTTTTTACTCATTTTCAAACCTCACTTTTACTATTCTACAAAAAAAGAGAAAAGCTTGCAAGTGCAAGCCTTCTGAAATTAATCTACTTCGACAATCCAGCCTTCTGGCGCTTCAATATCACCAAACTGGATACCTGTTAATTCGTCATATAATTTACGAGTGACAGGTCCTACTTCTGTTTCACTATGGAAAACATGGAGTTTATCTGCGATTTGAACGCCGCCAATTGGTGAAATTACAGCTGCCGTTCCGCAGGCTCCTGCTTCGACAAACTGGTCTAATTCTTCGACAAGGACTTCTCGTTCCACTGCCTTCATTCCCAGACGATGCTCTGCCAAATACAAGAGAGAATACTTGGTAATGGACGGCAAGATTGATGGCGAAATCGGTGTAACAAACTCGTTATCAGCTGTAATACCAAAGAAATTAGCAGACCCTACTTCTTCAATCTTGGTGTGGGTAGCTGGGTCCAGATAGATGACGTCTGAGAAGCCCTGCTTTTTAGCATATTGGCCCGGCAAGAGCGATGCTGCATAGTTGCCACCAACCTTAGCCGCCCCTGTTCCATTTGGTGCCGCACGGTCGTACTTGTCCTGAATGAGGAAGTTGGTCGGAGCCAAACCACCCTTGAAGTAGTTTCCGACCGGCATGGCAAAAACGGTGAAAATGTACTCTTCTGCTGGTTTTACGCCGATAATATCGCCGACACCAATCAGGAGCGGACGGAGATAAAGGGTACCACCAGTTCCATAGGGAGGAACGTAGTCCGAGTTGGCTTTGACCACCTCTTTACAAGCCTTGATGAAAAGGTCAGTCGGTACAGGCTCCATGAGCAAGCGGTCAGCTGTTCGTTGCAGGCGCTCAGCGTTTTGGTCTGGACGAAAGAGCTGGAGTTTTCCCTCCTTTGTGCGATAGGCTTTAAGACCCTCAAAGGCCTGCTGACCATAGTGAAGGGATGGTGAGCTTTCTGAAATGTGCAGTTCCGCATCTTCGGTCAGCTGCCCTTCAGACCATTGACCGTTTTTGAAATGAGCGATGAAGCGATAAGGTAGTTTCATATAAGAAAAACCAAGGTTTTCCCAGTCAATTGTTACTGTCATATAGTTTCTCCAAATTCATTTTTTATTATTTTACTACTTTTGAAAGTGATTTTCAATTAAAAATTCAGAAAATTTTGTGAATATAAGTAAAAGTCTGGTAAACCAGACTTTTCAGAATGAAGACAAACATCTCGCTTGATGTTTGTCTTTTTCTGTTTATTGGTCTGATAGTCCGTCTTTTTGCCAGAATAGTGGCTATTTGGACAAAATAAAAAGGCTTCCCTGTCCTCATTTTTAC
>NZ_JAOTGF010000044.1:0-4765 GCF_044427305.1 Streptococcus sp. 2021WUSS109 | reverse complement strand
CATCACTCGCTTAATGGAGACGTTAGGGGAGCTTTATTTTTAATAGTATCGGGAAGTAGCTCAGCTTGGTAGAGTACTTGGTTTGGGACCAAGGTGTCGCAGGTTCGAATCCTGTCTTCCCGATTATTGGGCTCTTTGTCAACTGTAGTGGGTAGATGAAAAGCTAATACCTAGAGAGGACGAACTTCGTTCTCTCTTTTTTATCTCTTTCTTATTTTCAGGAGATAAGCTGAAAAGGGCTATTCCCAGCCCTTTTCACTGTTCAAAGCAATCAAAATCCGTTTTTAAAGTTTTCATCTTCCTGAAACCAAAGGTATTTCTTTTAATGACTTTGATGAGATTGTTAGTTGTTTCTAATTTGGCGTTTGAAAATGTGAGTTTTGTTGTTTTTCAGTGTAGGTCATAGGGGACTTTTTTCTACACTCAAAAAGGCTCTGTATGACCAGAGTGGGTTTACCCGTCATAGTCTTACAGTGCCTTTCATTTTTTGCTTAGTTTAACAACCGCCTCGGTCCGTGCTGTGTGGGGAAACATGTCGACAGATTGAATGTATTCTACCTTGTAGGCTTTGCTTAGCTCAACAAGGTCCCTTGCAAGAGTGGAGACGTTGCAGGATACGTAAACCATTTTAGCTGGTTTGTAATCCAAAATGGTTTTGAGGAGCTTTTCATCGAGTCCAGTTCGTGGAGGATCAACTACCAAGGCATCGGCCCTGTAGCCTTCTTGGTACCACTTTGGAATGATTTCTTCTGCTTTACCTGCCTCATAGTGGGTATTGGATAATCCCATTCGCTTAGCGTTTGCTTTAGCATCCTCGATGGCTTCTGGAATAATGTCCATACCTCGAACAGATTTGACCTTTTTTGCAAAGGCGAAGCCGATTGTGCCCACGCCACAGTAGGCATCAATCAAGTCTTCATCTCCTGAAATATCCAAAGCCTTGACGGCCTCGCCGTAGAGAATTTCTGTTTGTTGGGGATTTAGTTGGTAAAATGCCCGTGGAGATAGTGAGAATTCGTAATCTAAAACAGCCTCATCGATAGCTTGTTCTCCCCATAAAATTTCTGTTTTTTCACCATAAATATCACTCGTTTTCTGTCTATTCCAGTTTAGAGCAATAGTGATTATACTTGGAAATTGACTGGTGAGTTCATCAATTAATTTAGTAAGATTAACCTGACAAGAGGTGATAAAGATCACTTGAACTTGACCTGTTTTTCGAGCCTTGCGGACCATAACCGTGCGGATTCCATGTTGCTTGCGCTCATTGTAAATAGGAATACGGAGCTTGGTGAGTAGTTTTGCGATTCCGTTGATAATCTCTTGTGTTTCGGCATCTTGGACGTAACAATTCGTAATTCCAATCAAGCGATGGGAATTTTCTGCATAGAGACCGGCCTTGACTTGATCTTTGAAAGATCGAGTCTGGAACTGTAATTTGGCACGATAGTGACTAGGCTTATCCATACCGATTGTTGGATAAATAGTGTAGTTTTCGTAGCCAGCTGGTTTGAACTTTTTTAGGGCCTGCTGCAAGAGATCTTGTTTGAAGTCTAATTGTTTATCATAGCGGAGGTGCATGATTTGACAACCACCACAGGCTTGATAGATGTCACAGGCAGGCTTGACACGGAATTTTGATTCCTTGTTGATTTTTAACAATTTTGCTTCAACGAAATTTCGTTTGACTGAGGTAATTTGACAAAAAATTTCTTCCCCCTTAAGGGCACCAGGGACAAAGACTAGTGTTTTTTGATAAAATCCGATGCCTTCTCCGTTGATGCCCATTCGTTTGATTTTTAAGGGGATTCGTTGGTTTACTTGTAGATTCATATTATTATTTTACCGAAAAATCCTGTATAATGAAAGAATGAGAATTACAAAAATTGAAAAGAAGAAACGTCTTTATTTACTTGAAGTGGATGGTCAGGATAGTTTGTATATTACGGAAGACACAATTGTTCGCTTCATGCTTAGTAAGGGAAAGGAAATCACGGAGCAGGAGTTTCGTGAGCTTCGCGATTTTGCTCAGTTTTCTTATGGGAAAAATTTAGCACTTTATTACCTTTCCTTCAAGCAACGTACCCAAAAAGAAGTTAGTGATTATCTAAAAAAATATGAAATTGAAGAAAACAATATTGTCAAGATTGTGACGGTATTAGAAGAGGAAAAATGGCTGGACGATGGGAATTATGTTGATAGCTATGTTCGTCAGAATGCTCTAAATGGAGATAAGGGACCAGCTATGATTCGTCAGAAGTTGATGCAGAAAGGAATTCCTAAACCGCTGATTGATAAAAGGCTGGCAGAGGAAGATTTTTCAGAGCTTGCTGGGAAGATTGGGGAGAAATTGGTGGGTAGATACCAAAGAAAATTGCCTCTTCGAGCTTTGCAAGATAAAGTTGTACAGGGATTGATGGGTAAGGGGTTTTCTTATGAGATGGCCAAACAAAGTCTGGGTCAGTTGGAACTTGTGGCTGATGAGGAAAATGAAGATGATTTAATCGCCAAGGAATTGGATAAGCAGTATAGAAAATATAGTCGTAAATATGAAGGCTATGAATTGAAGCAAAGGTTGATACAGGCTTTAGCTCGAAAGGGTTATGACTTTGATCGGATTCAGACTGTCCTTCGTGATTATCTGTGAAAAAATTTAGCCTAGGTTAGAAAAATATGATATAATAGTCAAGATAAATTGTAATTGTAGAAAGTTGGTAACAAAGTGAAATTACCAAAGGAAGGCGACTTTATTACAATTCAAAGTTATAAGCATGACGGTGAAATTCATCGCACTTGGCGTGACACCATGGTATTAAAAACAACGGAAAATGCTATTATTGGAGTCAATAATCATACCTTAGTGACTGAAAATGATGGTAGGCGTTGGGTAACAAGAGAACCAGCAATTGTTTATTTTCATAAAAAATACTGGTTCAATATCATTGCAATGATTCGTGAAAACGGAGTTTCCTATTATTGTAACCTTGCTAGTCCATATGTTCTCGACAATGAGGCACTCAAATACATTGATTATGACCTAGATGTTAAGGTCTTTGCTGATGGTGAAAAGAGACTGCTGGATGTGGATGAATATGAGCGTCATCGTAAGGCGATGAAGTATTCGGATGATATTGATTTTATTTTGAAGGAAAATGTCAAGATACTGGTTGATTGGATTAATAACCAGCGCGGACCATTCTCTCCAGCCTACGTTAATATCTGGTACAAACGCTATTTAGAACTGAGAAGTAGATAAAGTTAGAAAAGAAAATCCTGTTTTACAGGCTTTTTTCTTATTGTAAAGGAGGGGCTTATGGCCTTTGAACAAACAAATGGGCGCTATGCAAGTTTTGGAGTTGTGACCTCGCTTCCTGGGGAAGTGATTGATAGTTTCTGGTATGTTATTGATCACTATTTAAAAGGAGTTATTCCTTTGAAAAATGTAATCCGTTTTTCTATCAAAAATCGTCGTGGTAAGATTACGCTGGTCTTTTCGCAGGAAGGTTATAAAAATGTACTGGCTGTAGATTTAAGTAGTCGTTTTGATCCTTTTTATCCCTCAACAATCTTGGTAATGGACAAGCAGGGAAAAGAGACCATTACTTTGACAGAT
This sequence comes from Streptococcus sp. 2021WUSS109, assembly GCF_044427305.1. Classification (NCBI taxonomy): domain Bacteria; kingdom Bacillati; phylum Bacillota; class Bacilli; order Lactobacillales; family Streptococcaceae; genus Streptococcus; species Streptococcus sp. 2021WUSS109. Next base: position 1,152 of record NZ_JAOTGF010000044.1, on the reverse strand, counting down.
GAGGTGACCTTGCTTTAGCTTGAAGAGATGGTATTTTATCACCCAAGATATTGTTAATATATGAAATTTGGTGTAAAATAGATTTGTAAGCTTATGTGGGTTAGAAAGGAGGAGTCTATGGTTAGTCAAACTGTTGAAAAACCTCTCTATTTGCAGTTGGTTGATGAATTGGAAGTTGCAATTCGTGAGAGGATGGCTCCGAATGACAAGTTATTTTCAGAGCGTGAGTTGACACAGGTTTATGGTGTCAGTCGTATTACAGTTCGTTTGGCTTTGCAAGAATTGGAAAAACGTGGCTTAGTCTATAAGAAGCATGGTAAGGGAACCTATGTATCTGAGATTTCAGATACTGCAGTTGATTTGTCTCAGGCCTATAGTTTTACTGAGCAAATGAAAAAAATTGGGAAAGTACCGAGGACATCTATTTTATCCTTTGAATTGGTTAAGGCGTCGGACTATATTGCGCAACATCTACAACTTAGTCAGGGTGAGGAAGTGTTTGAAGTTGAACGTTTGAGACTTGCAGATGAGGTTCCGATGATGTTGGAAAGGACATATGTTCCTGCCTCGCTATTTCCTGGATTAGCTGCTCAGCGAATGAAGTCAACTCCCTTGTATGAAATTTTTTCAGAGGATTATCATCAGGTGATTCGTTTGGCAGAAGAAGAGTTCTATGCAAGTATTGCTTTGGATAATGAAGCTAAGATACTCGGGATTCCAAGCAATAGTCCAGTGCTTCATTTGGTAAGAAAAACCTATAATGATAAGAATAGAATTATCGAGTTTACGTTTAGTATTGCTAGAGCAGACCAGTTTCGTTACAAGATTACCCATCAACGGGGATATTAGAATTAATACTCTTCGAAAATCAAAATTATTCGTTGTCAACTTGCCTTGATGAAATCCAGTTCCATTTTCGGTTTCGTTTCCTAGACTACTTTTGATTGTTATTGGATATGAAAAAAACGCGGACGTTAGTCAATGTCATTAAGTTAACTAACCTATCACATTTTGTGGTGGGTTATTTTTTATGTTACACTAAAAATAAAAGGGGAAAAGTCATGCTAGATCAGATTAAAGCTCATTTACTTGATAGTATTAACGACATCGTTTCCACCGCAAACCAGTTTGTGCTTCATCCTGAAAAAGATT
>NZ_JAOTGF010000043.1:0-5028 GCF_044427305.1 Streptococcus sp. 2021WUSS109 | reverse complement strand
GACTCAGTAGTTAAGTGACGATAGCCTAGGAGATACACCTGTACCCATGCCGAACACAGCAGTTAAGCCCTAGAACGCCTGAAGTAGTTGGGGGTTGCCCCCTGTTAGATACGGTAGTCGCTTAGCATATTCCGCCATAGCTCAGTTGGTAGAGCGCATGACTGTTAATCATGATGTCACAGGTTCGAGCCCTGTTGGCGGAGTAAAGAGAAATCTTTAGTATATGGTCCGTTGGTCAAGGGGTTAAGACACCGCCTTTTCACGGCGGTAACACGGGTTCGAATCCCGTACGGACTATATTGGGAGGCTGCTTAGGTCTCTTTTTTTTTTGTTTTTTGAGGTAAATGGGCTTTAATTGGCTCCTTTTCTTTTCTTGTTGCTTTGTCTATTCATTGTTTGTTGATATAATAGAGACATGAAAAGATTATGTGATGAATTATCGGTTTTGCCAGGGATTGGTCCAAAATCGGCTGAAAAATTTTTAAAAATTAACATTCAGAATATTAATGATTTGCTGACTTACTATCCATTTAGATATGAAGATTTTGAGAGTAAGTCTATTTATGATTTGCAGGATGGTGAGAAGGCAGTGGTAGTTGGGGAGGTGGTATCTCCAGCTAATGTACAGTATTATGGTTACAAAAGAAATAGACTCCGTTTTTCAATGAAACAGGGTGAGGTTGTCTTAGCAGTTTCGTTTTTTAATCAGCCTTATTTAGCAGATAAGATTGTTTTGGGGCAGGATATTGCAGTTTGGGGAAAGTGGGATAAGGCTAAGGCAAGTTTGACAGGAATGAAAGTTTTGGCTCAAGTATCAGATGAGCTGCAGCCTGTCTATCATGTGGCGCAAGGGATTTCGCAAGTAAATTTGGTTAAGGCAATTAAAACAGCTATTGATCAGGGATATTTGCATTTATTAGAAGAGAATTTACCATCAGTTTTACGAGAGCGCTATCGGTTAATGAATCGCCGAGAGGCGGTTTTTGCGATGCATTTTCCGACAAATTTAGAAGAGTATAGACAAGCTTTGCGACGTATGAAGTTTGAGGAATTATTTTATTTTCAATTACAGTTGCAAATGCTGAAAGCCAACAATCGTGATATTTCGAATGGTTTGAAGATTGCCTATGATGCTGATAGATTGGCTATGCAAATAAGACAATTGCCGTTTGTCTTAACGGATGCTCAGTCTGGGGCTTTGGCTGAAATACTATCAGATATGAAGTCCTATGGGCACATGAATCGTTTGTTACAAGGGGATGTTGGTTCAGGGAAGACAGTAGTTGCTGGATTGGCTATGTTTGCTGCTGTGACTGCGGGAATGCAGGCTGCAATTATGGTCCCGACAGAAATTTTGGCTGAGCAACACTTTGAGAGTTTGCGCCAGCTTTTTCCAGAACTTTCTATTGCTCTTTTGACAGGGGGAATGAAGGTTGCGGAGCGTCGTACTGCTTTAGAGGCGATTTCTAGTGGTCAGGTAGACATCATTGTAGGAACTCATGCTCTTATCCAGGAAAGTGTGACGTACCATAAGCTTGGTTTGGTTGTGACGGATGAGCAACATCGTTTTGGTGTTAAACAGCGCCGTCTGTTTCGTGAGAAGGGTGATAATCCGGATGTGCTCATGATGACTGCTACACCTATTCCTCGGACGTTAGCCATTACAGCTTTTGGAGATATGGATGTATCGATTATTAATCAGTTGCCTGCTGGTCGGAAGCCAATTATTACTCGCTGGGTCAAACATCAACAGCTGCCTACGGTCTTAGATTGGTTGGAGCGGGAGTTAGAAGTAGGTGCTCAGGTTTATTTTATCTCTCCGCTGATTGAAGAATCTGAGGCTCTGGATTTAAAGAATGCTGTAGATCTGCAATCTGATTTACAGGCGCATTTTGGAGAGCAAGTTACAGTGGATTTGTTACACGGTAAGATGAAAAATGACGAGAAAGATGCCATCATGCAGGCTTTTAAGGAGCGAAAAACGAATATTTTGGTTTCTACCACTGTTATTGAAGTCGGAGTCAATGTGCCCAATGCAACGGTGATGGTTATTATGGATGCAGATCGTTTTGGTTTAAGCCAATTACATCAGTTGAGAGGGCGTGTAGGACGTGGTCATAAGCAGTCTTATGCAGTGTTAGTTGCTAATCCTAAAACAGAGTCTGGTAAGGAACGCATGAAAATTATGACAGAGACGACAGATGGTTTTATTTTGGCTGAGGCGGATTTAAAAATGCGTGGGTCTGGAGAAATATTTGGAACTCGTCAATCAGGTTTGCCAGAATTTCAGGTTGCAAATATTATCGAGGACTATCCAATTTTAGAGGAAGCAAGGCGAGTTGCTAGTCAGATTGTTAGCGTGGAAAATTGGCAGGAGGACCCTAATTGGTCGATTTTACTTGCTAATTTGAAAGATCGAGAGGAATTGGATTAGTCATATAAAAAAGGCCAACACACATGTGCTGGTCTTTAGACATATTGTATAGTTCGTCAGCGATTAACCTTGGATGTAATCTGCCAAGCTTTGCTCTTCCAAGCCTGCATTGAGAGCGATAAGGAGTTTGAGTCGGGCTTTTTGAGCATTCAATTCTTTAACAAATAGAATACCGTCTTGTTCCAGTTGGATGCCACCTCCTTGGTAGGCATAGACAGGCTCAGCAATTCCGTTAAAACAGCGAGATACCAGAATAATGGGTATCTTTTGATCAAGGAGTTTCTTAATGGCTGGAAGGATGGTAGGCGGAAGATTTCCGGCGCCGAGTGCTTCAATGACTAAGCCGGAAATTGAGCTTGCAGTGAGAGAATCAAGGAGGATGGAGTCCATATCTGCATAAGCTTTTATGATTGGGACCGTTCCTGTGACTGTTGACAAGTCAAATCGAACACGTGGTTCAGCAGTTTTAAAATAGAGAATCTCTCGTTTGGTGACTAAGCCCAGTGGTCCATGGGTTGGTGTTTGAAAGGTTGAGACATTGGTGGTATGCGTTTTTGTAACATATTTAGCAGCATGAATTTCATCGTTCATGACCACTAGAACACCTTTATCTGCGGATTTATCATCAGCAGCTACACGTAGAGCTGTTCGGTAGTTATAAATCCCGTCGCTACCTAGTTCATTTGAGGAACGCATGGCTCCGGTCAATACAATTGGTTTTTCTGGAATAGCCATTGTATCAAGGAAATAGGCAGTTTCTTCTAAAGTATCTGTGCCATGTGTAATGACAAAACCATCGAAGTTCATTTGTTCTTCTTTGATTTTTTGGTATAGAGCCATCATGTGTTCTAAGCGAATGTGTGGACTTGGAACATTGAGAAAATCCAAGGATGTCACTTGAATTTCTTCTAGTGGGCTATCAATTTGGGTCATTGGATTGATTTTACTCGATGCAACTTCACCCTGATGATTGGCTTGCATAGAAATGGTTCCACCTGTATGCAATACTAGAATTTTTTTCATAAATTTTCAGTTTCTTTCAAAGTATGATATACTAATTGTAACATAATTCTTAGAAAGTAGGTGAGTTGGTTGACGATAAAGGCTGTATTTTTCGATATTGATGGTACCTTATTGACCGACAATCGTATGGTTAGTAGTTCAACTATTCTCGCCATTAATACTTTGAAAGAGAAGGGGATTTTAGTTGGTCTAGCTACAGGACGTGACCCTCGTTTTGTTTTGCAGTATATGGCTAGTTTAGGGCTAGATTTGGCCATTACTTATAATGGTCAATATATTTTTTCAAGAGAAGAAGTTATTTATAGTCAGAGTTTAGAGCCAAAGCAAATTGAACAAATTATGGAGTATGCGCAAACTCACCATAAGGATTTGTCTTTTGGAACTGCTAAAGGCATATTTGGTAGTAAGATTATGAGTGCTGGAACAGGAAATTTTGCATATCGTGTGACGCGTATGATTCCGGAGTCCTGGGCTGGAATCATAAACTTTATTTTCAATCGCTTGGTACGTTGGATTAGTCCTCAACAGGAAACGAATTTGAAAGGTTTTCTCTTTCAACCAATCTATCAGCTGATGTTGCTGACGACAGAAAGGGAGACGCAATCATTGGAGGTGCTCTTTCCGAACTTGTCTTTTACGCGTTCGAGTCCCTATGCGACTGATATTATCAGTAAGGGAAATTCAAAATTATCGGGTATTGTAAAGGTTGCAGAACGATATGGTTTTGAGTTAGATGAAGTTATGGTATTCGGAGATTCTAATAATGATTTTGAAATGTTGAATGAAATTCAGCACTCGGTAGCGATGGGAAATGGGACGAAAAAGGTTAAACAAGCAGCTTCCTTTGTTACAGATACAAATAATCGTGATGGGATTTATAAGGCATTAATTCATTTTGGTGTGATTGAGGGATAAGATGTTTCAGAGCAAGGACGATAATTTTAATAGGGTAAAGGATTTTCATTTTTTAATGGATGGTGAAACCCAAGAACTTCCCAGTGTGTATGATGGACAGACGGCTTTGCATCGCGCTGGTTTTAAAGTGGAGGAGTTGGTAGAATTTCTACATGCAGCTTCAGAATCTGAAGTTGAGTTTTATGATTTTATTCAACAACTTCATCAGGATTTAGATACTGCTGCTGTTAAGGTATCTGGCAAGAGAAGTTTCGGGGTTTCGATGCAGGATCAGGTAGATGCTTTGCTGGATATTCTTTATTTTACATATGGTTCGTTTGTTTTGATGGGGGTTGATCCAGAACCAATTTTTCAGATAGTCCATACTGCAAATATGGGGAAAACATTTCCGGATGGGAAGGCCCATTTTGATCCAATTACCCATAAAATTTTAAAACCTGATGATTGGGAAGAACGGTTTGCGCCGGAGGAAAAGATTCAGGAAGAGCTGAAAAGACAGATGAAAAGACTTGATTCGTAAATCAAGTCTTCAGAATGAAGACAAACATCTCGCTTGATGTTTGTCTTTTTCTGTTTATTGGTCTGATAGTCCGTCTTTTTGCCAGAATAGTGGCTATTTGGACAAAATAAAAAGGCTTCCCTGTCCTCATTTTTAC
>NZ_JAOTGF010000042.1:0-5223 GCF_044427305.1 Streptococcus sp. 2021WUSS109 | reverse complement strand
GAAACCAAATTGACCGCGATTGTAGTCTGGATTTTCTTTGTGTAACATAGCGATTCTCCCTCTGCTTATTAGCTAGTATTCCTATCTCTATTATACTACTTTACATATGAAAAAGCCGTTAGAAATATAATTCTAACGACTTTGTCTTCATTCTGAAAGGAAATCCTATGTGATTTCCTTTTCTGCTAACCTAGGAGAAATGACATGACCTGTATTTTTTGTCACCAACTCAATGAAAATGACATTCTCTACCAGACGGAGCATTTCAAGGTCGTCTGGGATATTGACCCTGTCCAAACGGGGCATCTACTGATTATCAGCAAGGAACACTATGACACGCTTAGCCAAGTCTCTCCTGCTGTTCGCTATGAACTATCAGACTTGGAAGTCTTGTTGACTGAAAAACTCTGTCAAATATTGGCAATTGACGGCGTGACCATAGCCTGCAACGACCGCTTGTTTGATGCTGGCACCCATTTCCATGTCCACCTGATTCCACGCTTTCAATCAGACGGCTTCTGGGACCAAATTTCACTTGCACAAGTGCAACTGGATCTGACTCACTTTCTCAAAGCATTATAAAAAGCAGCCCGCCGGCTGCTTTTTCGCTTATATCAACTCTTCCACTTCATAGATAGTATCATCCAGCACCTCTTGGTACTGTTCCAAGTCATAGGCCACAGAGGTTTCCACCTCCGCCAACTGCTCTTCCAGCTGGATGTTCACCTCTTCCACCCCGTCCAAGTCCAAGAGGTGATTGGTCACGTGCTTGACACAGTTCTGACACGATAAGTTTTTCAATTTCAAAGTTTGCTTCATATTCTTTCTCCTTTTTTATACTCAATGAAAATCAGGTTCGGGGAACCTTTGAAGGTTGGAAATTGGGCGAACGTCTTCGTTTCTCCAAGAGCAGATAGACCCCTACTACTTTCGCATTTTCAGGTAGCAGGCTGTAAAGCTCCACCGGAGCTTTACACTCATCAAGTCAAGTCAACAACGTCTGAGGTTGATTTTCGAAGAGTATGATGATGCCCACAGGTACATTGCCCCGCCAAACACCGACAAGCGATTTGCTCAGGTGCGGTCTTTTGTAGCTGAGAGATTTTGTTGGCTAGATTTTCTAAGCTTTTTTGGGAAAATTTCCCTGTGTCTAGCAGTTTTTCAACCAGTTGCCCCTGTTTTGTGGAACATATGGTAGCTAGTAAGAGCTCCACCTGCCCCTGCAAATGTTCCTCTTCACTGATCAGCGGGTAGTAGTGGTACTTGCTGGTTTCCTTATCCATTCTCAAATAATTTTTCTTCCGCAGCCGCCCTAAAAGTGTCTTAATGGTCGTCGCCTGCCAATCAAAACCTTCCTGCAAGGCCTGAATAATTTCCTGAGAAGTTGCACCAGGATAGGCCCACAGAACCCGCATGACCTGCCACTCCGCAGCAGAAATTGTCTGCTCCACACATTCACCTCCCAACAATCATTTTCTAACTTTAGTTTACATTTGTAGTCAAAAATTGTCAAGAAGAAAGACTGAACATCTTGCCCAGTCTTCTCATTATTCTTAGTGAGCCAGCATTTCCTGACCAATTTCCAAACCAGTCAAACCAACAGGGTAGTATGTCGGCCAGTTTTCCAACTCTTCCAAGAGTTTTTCTTGGCTCTCTCCGCCAAAATAGATATGGAAGTGACCTGTTTTAACAGGGGCGATATTGTGGTCGCTAAATTGAACATACTTATAGTTACCAGCATTTGCATCCGTTGCTTCAAACAAGAAACGAACACCACGATTTCCTTTTTTGTAGGTCAAAATCTTATAACCCACATACTTATATGTGAATTTTTCTTTCTTATCTCCCACTACAAATTCCATGGTATTATCTGTAATGTTAATTTGATCAACATCTGTTTTGTAGCCTGTATCGTAATAAGCCTTGTACTCTTCAGCTGTCATACCACCTTTGATCTTAGCCTTGTAATCCCAGACCTGATCTAGTGTACCATCAAGCAAGTATGGATAAACAGATTGCCACTCACCTGCATAATCTGAAAGAGTACGATCTTTTACGGCACTATCTTCAAAATAACCATTATAGACAGTTTGCGCAGTCTCAGCACCTTCTTCTGGCAAAATTTCAGAACCTTCTTGGGAAGTTGTTTTTTCAAGGGCAGTCAGATTATCTTCCATAACAGAAATATAATCCTTACCATTTTTCATATCCTCATCCGTCAAACTTTCAAGAGGATTAAGAACGTCCAACTGAACCCCAGTCTCTTTAGCAAGTGTTTCTGCAACAGATTTTGACGCATTTTCTTCAAAATAGATATACTTAATACCATATTTATTGATATACTCTGTTAATTCTGCTAGACGTGATGGAGTCGGATCCTCATCTGCAGCAACACCTGTAATAGAAACTTGTTTCAAACCATAGTCCAAAGCCAAATATGCAAATGCAGTATGCTGTGTAACAAAGTATTTCTGTTTCGCAGCAGATAATGTTTCAGAATACTTCATATCTAAAGCATCTAATTTCTCAATATAGGCTGCCGCATTTGTTTCAAAAGCATCTTTCTTTTCTGGATATTTAGCTACCAAACTATCACGAATATTTTCTACAAGTGTGATGGCACGCTCAGGAGACAACCATACATGCGGATCATAAGCATGGCTATGCCCCTCCTCACTATGGTCGTGATCCTCACCTTCTTCACTACCTGGCAACAAGAGCATCCCTTCCGTCGCACTAATCACATTAACCTTTGTTGTATCAAGTGATTTTTCAACATCATGAACCCATGTTTCCATATTTTCATTTTCATAAACAAAAGCATCTGCCTCTTGGATACGAGCAATATCTTTAGCTGACGGCTCATAACCATGAACCTCTGTCCCAGCCTTAACCAACAGATCAACATTTGCCTCATCACCTGCCACCTGCTTGGTAAACTCATAAACAGGATAAAAGGTCGTTACAATATTCAACTTCCCATCTTCAGAAGCCGTGCTATTGCCACAAGCCCCTAAAAGCAAAGCTGAGACAGACAATAATAATAAACCAACTTTTTTCATCTTAACTCCTTATTTTTTAAATTTTTGAACAACATTCACCAGTAAGAAAATACTAATGAAAATCAAGGTAATACTTGCACTAGCTGGGGTTTCTGCATAGTAAGAAGTCAGCAACCCCATGACCATTCCAAAAAAGCCAATGCCCATCCCAGTAAAGATAACAGCTTTAAAACTCTTACCAAGTCGCAATGCAATAGAAGCAGGCAACACCATAATTGTTGAAACCAGCAAAGCACCTGCCGCAGGAATCATTAAGGCAATGGCAACACCAGTCACCACATTGAAGGCAATGGACATAGCTCGCACAGGCAACCCATCTACAAATGCCGTATCCTCATCAAAAGTAAGAATATACATCGGACGTAAAAACAGCAATGTCAGCACAATGACAATCACAGCAATCGTAAACAAAGCAATTACCTGCTCCTGACTAATCGTCACAATTGAGCCAAACAGATATTGTTCCAGGCTAAGCCCTGATTTCCCACCAGATTTATTCATGACAATGAGCGAAATAGCCAAACCAGTCGACATGAGGATAGCCGTCCCAATTTCCATAAAATTCTTGTAAATTGTCCGCAAATACTCTAAAAATACAGCTGCCACAATAACGACAAGTACAGTCGAAAGCGTTGGCGAAATCCCCAATACCAAACCAAATGCAACCCCCGCCAACGAAACATGACTAAGAGTATCCGACATCAAACTCTGTCGTCTGAGTATCAAAAAGACCCCCAAAATAGGCGAGAACAAACTCATCGCAATGATTGCCAGGAAAGCACGCTGCATAAAGTCATAATGAAATACAGATAGATCAAACATCGGCAACCTCCTCATCCGCTTCATGAACATTGAAACAACGCCAAGGAGACTGCTGATCACGAACCAAGTGAATGTTTCGATCAGCATACCTATTCAGCTCATCAGGATCATGAGTTATCATCAGAACCGACTTTCCATGCTTCTTAGCCGAATGATGCATGAGCTGGTAAAAAGCATCCTTGGTCCCTGCATCCATCCCTGTTGTCGGTTCATCCAGAATAAAAATATCTGGATCAGAGGCAAACATACGCGCAATGACCGCACGCTGCTTCTGCCCACCACTCAAAGCACCTAAGCGCTTATCCCGATGTTCCCACATTCCAACTGATTCCAAACTAATCCGAACATGTTCCTCATCATGGGCTGTCAAACGACGAAACCAACCTTGTCGAGGATAACGCCCTGATTTTACAAATTCGTAAACCGTGCTCGGAAAACCAGCATTAAAACTTGCAATTTGCTGAGGTAAATAGGCCATTCTCAACTTCTTACCTTTTATACTCTTCTCAGCAATAGAAACCCTCCCCTGTTTGGGCTTCAATATCCCCAAAGTCGCCTTAATGAGGGTTGTCTTGGCTGCGCCATTCTCACCAGTCAAAGTCACAAATTCCCCACTATCAAGATAATAATGAATATGTTCTAAAACCGGTTCTTTGTCGTAGTAAAACGACAAGTCTTCCACAGTAATATATCTCATTTATTTTCTAATCTTCTCCACTAACTCACTTAAGAATCGAGCAATTGACTCCTGCTCTTCAAGACTATAATTTTCCAAAAGCTCCTCATAAGCTTCCAAGGTATGCGCGTGATGATGAGCATGCTCTGCAGCAATAGGCTTAGCAGCCTCAGTCAAACTAAAGCGAACAATACGAGCATCCTTATCATCTCTAACCGCCACCAGTAACCCCTGAGCAACTAATGACTTTGTAGCCTTCGTGATCGCAGCCTGACTAACATTCAACTCCTTAGCAATCTCAGTATTAGTATATGCAGCCTTTTCAATAAGCATCAAAATATGCTCCTGCGTATTCGTCAACTTCACCGTGCTTTGACAAGAACCAACCAAAATCTCCAATTGATTCTCCGAACTCAAAACAATCTCGTGCAGGTACTTCTCAATTTCTAATGCAATACGATTCATAGGCATCCCCTTAACCTTTTAATTAACTTGTTAAGTATACCACATAGAAAACAAAAAAACAAGGAAAATTTTGATATACTCCCCTTATAGTGGACAGTGAAAAAACAAAAATTTTCACTAGAAACTATAAAGGGAGTTTTATTATGTCCAAAAGAAGTCCAAAGTCTGTCTCTGAGAAACTAGAAATTGTTCTACTCC
>NZ_JAOTGF010000041.1:0-5664 GCF_044427305.1 Streptococcus sp. 2021WUSS109 | reverse complement strand
TGCTAAGCGACTACCGTATCTAACAGGGGGCAACCCCCAACTACTTCAGGCGTTCTAGGGCTTAACTGCTGTGTTCGGCATGGGTACAGGTGTATCTCCTAGGCTATCGTCACTTAACTACTGAGTCTTGTCAACTCAAAATTGAATATCTATATTCTAACAAGTTTTACCAACGCTGTCAATATTGACTTCGGTTTTAATAAGTAATTGTATTCGAACTAAAAAGCTAGTGATTTAGATAAATCGCCTTGAAGTCTAACCGACTTCGGCGTTGATTTCCTAAAATCATACGCTTTTCTTAACGTTCTCATTACTTAATTTGGATAAGTCCTCGAGCGATTAGTATTGGTCCGCTACATGTGTCGCCACACTTCCACTTCCAACCTATCTACCTGATCATCTCTCAGGGCTCTTACTAACATAAAGTTATGGGAAATCTCATCTTGAGGTGGGTTTCACACTTAGATGCTTTCAGCGTTTATCCCGTCCCTACATAGCTACCCAGCGATGCCTTTGGCAAGACAACTGGTACACCAGCGGTAAGTCCACTCTGGTCCTCTCGTACTAGGAGCAGATCCTCTCAAATTTCCTACGCCCGCGACGGATAGGGACCGAACTGTCTCACGACGTTCTGAACCCAGCTCGCGTGCCGCTTTAATGGGCGAACAGCCCAACCCTTGGGACCGACTACAGCCCCAGGATGCGACGAGCCGACATCGAGGTGCCAAACCTCCCCGTCGATGTGAACTCTTGGGGGAGATAAGCCTGTTATCCCCAGGGTAGCTTTTATCCGTTGAGCGATGGCCCTTCCATACGGAACCACCGGATCACTAAGCCCGACTTTCGTCCCTGCTCGAGTTGTAGCTCTCGCAGTCAAGCTCCCTTATACCTTTACACTCTGCGAATGATTTCCAACCATTCTGAGGGAACCTTTGGGCGCCTCCGTTACCTTTTAGGAGGCGACCGCCCCAGTCAAACTGCCCGTCAGACACTGTCTCCGATAGGGATAACCTATCCGGGTTAGAGTAGCCATAACACAAGGGTAGTATCCCAACAGCGCCTCCGTCGAAACTGGCGTCCCGACTTCGTAGGCTCCTACCTATCCTGTACATGTGGTACAGATACTCAATATCAAACTGCAGTAAAGCTCCATGGGGTCTTTCCGTCCTGTCGCGGGTAACCTGCATCTTCACAGGTACTAAAATTTCACCGAGTCTCTCGTTGAGACAGTGCCCAAATCATTACGCCTTTCGTGCGGGTCGGAACTTACCCGACAAGGAATTTCGCTACCTTAGGACCGTTATAGTTACGGCCGCCGTTTACTGGGGCTTCAATTCAGATCTTCGCTCGCGCTAAACCCTCCTCTTAACCTTCCAGCACCGGGCAGGCGTCACCCCCTATACATCATCTTACGATTTAGCAGAGAGCTGTGTTTTTGATAAACAGTTGCTTGGGCCTATTCACTGCGGCTGACTGTAAGTCAGCACCCCTTCTCCCGAAGTTACGGGGTCATTTTGCCGAGTTCCTTAACGAGAGTTCTCTCGCTCACCTGAGGCTACTCGCCTCGACTACCTGTGTCGGTTTGCGGTACGGGTAGAGTATGATACATCGCTAGAAGCTTTTCTCGGCAGTGTGACGTCACTAACTTCGCTACTTAACTTCGCTCCCCATCACAGCTCAATGTTACAGATACAAGCATTTGACTCATATCACACCTCACTGCTTAGACGGGCACTTCCAATCGCCCGCTTTAGTTAGCCTACTGCGTCCCTCCATCACTTCATACTCTAGTACAGGAATATCAACCTGTTGTCCATCGGATACACCCTTCGGTCTCTCCTTAGGTCCCGACTAACCCAGGGCGGACGAGCCTTCCCCTGGAAACCTTAGTCTTACGGTGGATGGGATTCTCACCCATCTTTCGCTACTCATACCGGCATTCTCACTTCTATGCGTTCCAGCACTCCTCACGGTATACCTTCTTCACACATAGAACGCTCTCCTACCATAACACCTAAGTGTTATCCACAGCTTCGGTAAATTGTTTCAGCCCCGGTACATTTTCGGCGCAGGGTCACTCGACTAGTGAGCTATTACGCACTCTTTGAATGAATAGCTGCTTCTAAGCTAACATCCTAGTTGTCTGTGCAACCCCACATCCTTTTCCACTTAACAATTATTTTGGGACCTTAGCTGGTGGTCTGGGCTGTTTCCCTTTCGACTACGGATCTTAGCACTCGCAGTCTGACTGCCGACCATAAATCATTGGCATTCGGAGTTTATCTGAAATCAGTAAACCGAGATGGCCCCCTCATCCAAACAGTGCTCTACCTCCAAGATTCTCAAATGTCGACGCTAGCCCTAAAGCTATTTCGGAGAGAACCAGCTATCTCCAAGTTCGTTTGGAATTTCTCCGCTACCCACAAGTCATCCAAGCACTTTTCAACGTGCCCTGGTTCGGTCCTCCAGTGCGTCTTACCGCACCTTCAACCTGCTCATGGGTAGGTCACATGGTTTCGGGTCTACGACATAATACTAATCCGCCCTATTAAGACTCGGTTTCCCTACGGCTCCGTCTCTTCAACTTAACCTCGCATCATATCGTAACTCGCCGGTTCATTCTACAAAAGGCACGCTCTCACCCATTAACGGGCTCGAACTTGTTGTAGGCACACGGTTTCAGGTTCTATTTCACTCCCCTTCCGGGGTACTTTTCACCTTTCCCTCACGGTACTGGTTCACTATCGGTCACTAGAGAGTATTTAGGGTTGGGAGATGGTCCTCCCGGATTCCGACGAGATTTCGCGTGTCTCGCCGTACTCAGGATACTGCTAGGTATAAAGAATATTTCAAATACGAGGCTTTTACTCTCTTTGGCCTACCTTCCCAGGTAGTTCTTCTATACTCTTTAAGTCCACATTGCAGTCCTACAACCCCGAGGAGTAAACTCCTCGGTTTGCCCTCCTGCCGTTTCGCTCGCCGCTACTAAGGCAATCGCTTTTGCTTTCTCTTCCTGCAGCTACTTAGATGTTTCAGTTCACTGCGTCTTCCTCTTCACTACCTTAACAGTAGTGAGTGACAGGCATTACCTGCCGGGTTCCCCCATTCGGACATCCCTGGATCATTGCTTACTTACAGCTCCCCAAGGCATTTCGTCGTTAGTCACGTCCTTCATCGGCTTCTAGTGCCAAGGCATCCACCGTGCGCCCTTATTAACTTAACCTTATAATCGTACTCAGACTAGAAAACTAGTGATTTAGACAAATCCTCTTGTAGTCCTTAGACTACTGCGATGATTTCCTAAAATCATACACTTTCCTTAACGTCTTCGTAACTTGTTTTAACCTAATTTTTCAAAAATTAGAAAACTCATTAAATATTCACAGCGTTTTCGGTTTATTTTCTTGTTACTATTTCTATACGTACTGTTACATACGTTTAGGAATGTTTGATAGATATTCAATTTTCAATGGACAAGTTTAGGATATGAACGACGGTCGCTTCTGCGAAACTTCTGGAGAAAATTAGGAATCTGACGCTGTGTGTCTTACACACAAGGAAGATTATCTATTTTCCTATTTCCTAAGAAGTTAGTCGTGAATTCAACTTCACTGCTATTCAGTTTAGTAGGATTCCTATCCTATGGAGCCTAGCGGGATCGAACCGCTGACCTCCTGCGTGCAAAGCAGGCGCTCTCCCAGCTGAGCTAAGGCCCCACAAGACCTCTCAAAATTAAAGAAGACTAACGTACAGGTTCCATTTCCTTAGAAAGGAGGTGATCCAGCCGCACCTTCCGATACGGCTACCTTGTTACGACTTCACCCCAATCATCTATCCCACCTTAGGCGGCTGGCTCCTAAAAGGTTACCTCACCGACTTCGGGTGTTACAAACTCTCGTGGTGTGACGGGCGGTGTGTACAAGGCCCGGGAACGTATTCACCGCGGCGTGCTGATCCGCGATTACTAGCGATTCCGACTTCATGTAGGCGAGTTGCAGCCTACAATCCGAACTGAGACTGGCTTTAAGAGATTAGCTTGCCGTCACCGACTTGCGACTCGTTGTACCAGCCATTGTAGCACGTGTGTAGCCCAGGTCATAAGGGGCATGATGATTTGACGTCATCCCCACCTTCCTCCGGTTTATTACCGGCAGTCTCGCTAGAGTGCCCAACTGAATGATGGCAACTAACAATAGGGGTTGCGCTCGTTGCGGGACTTAACCCAACATCTCACGACACGAGCTGACGACAACCATGCACCACCTGTCACCAGTGTTCCGAAGAAAAATCCTATCTCTAGGACGGTCACTGGGATGTCAAGACCTGGTAAGGTTCTTCGCGTTGCTTCGAATTAAACCACATGCTCCACCGCTTGTGCGGGCCCCCGTCAATTCCTTTGAGTTTCAACCTTGCGGTCGTACTCCCCAGGCGGAGTGCTTAATGCGTTAGCTGCGGCACTGAGTCCCGGAAAGGACCCAACACCTAGCACTCATCGTTTACGGCGTGGACTACCAGGGTATCTAATCCTGTTCGCTCCCCACGCTTTCGAGCCTCAGCGTCAGTTACAGACCAGAGAGCCGCTTTCGCCACCGGTGTTCCTCCATATATCTACGCATTTCACCGCTACACATGGAATTCCACTCTCCCCTTCTGCACTCAAGTTTGACAGTTTCCAAAGCGTACTATGGTTAAGCCACAGCCTTTTACTTCAGACTTATCAAACCGCCTGCGCTCGCTTTACGCCCAATAAATCCGGACAACGCTCGGGACCTACGTATTACCGCGGCTGCTGGCACGTAGTTAGCCGTCCCTTTCTGGTAAGATACCGTCACTGTGTGAACTTTCCACTCTCACACACGTTCTTCTCTTACAACAGAGCTTTACGATCCGAAAACCTTCTTCACTCACGCGGCGTTGCTCGGTCAGGGTTGCCCCCATTGCCGAAGATTCCCTACTGCTGCCTCCCGTAGGAGTCTGGGCCGTGTCTCAGTCCCAGTGTGGCCGATCACCCTCTCAGGTCGGCTATGTATCGATGCCTTGGTGAGCCGTTACCTCACCAACTAGCTAATACAACGCAGGTCCATCTCATAGTGAAGCAGTTGCTCCTTTCAAGCATCTACCATGCGGTAAATACTGTTATGCGGTATTAGCTATCGTTTCCAATAGTTATCCCCCGCTATGAGGCAGGTTACCTACGCGTTACTCACCCGTTCGCAACTCATCCGTCTAGTGCAAGCACCAGACTTCAGCGTTCTACTTGCATGTATTAGGCACGCCGCCAGCGTTCGTCCTGAGCCAGGATCAAACTCTCATAAAAAGTTTTGATTCAAACTCAAGCTATCACTAGCTTTCCGTTTTATTGTTTTGTTTTGTCATTGACGATTTATCCTTAGATAAATCACCCTGCACGTTTGGTTCGTCTTCTTTAATTTTCAAAGGTCTTGTTCGTTATCGCGCTCTCGCGACAACTATCTTAGTTTATCATTTCTTAGAAACTTTGTCAACACTTTTTTGAAACTTTTTTTCGTTCCTCTGTTGACTAGTCCCTCAAGAGACAACTCAATCATTCTATCATCTTCTACTGAACTTGTCAACACTTTTTCGAAACTTTTTTTCATTCCGCTACTGACTAGCCCCTCAAGAGACAACTCATTTATTCTATCA
>NZ_JAOTGF010000040.1:0-5977 GCF_044427305.1 Streptococcus sp. 2021WUSS109 | reverse complement strand
GTAAAAATGAGGACAGGGAAGCCTTTTTATTTTGTCCAAATAGCCACTATTCTGGCAAAAAGACGGACTATCAGACCAATAAACAGAAAAAGACAAACATCAAGCGAGATGTTTGTCTTCATTCTGAGCCACCAGCATAGCTGGTGGTTTTCTTGTTTTTCTCTACGAGAAAAACTGGCTCGAAGCCATAACAAAAAACCCGACCAAGTCGAGTTTTCCAAATAATTATTTTACAGTTGCAGTGCTTGTGATCACTTCAACGGCTTTCTTCACAGCGATGTCGTGTTTAAGCATTTCTGGTGAGAGCAAGCTACGAACTTGTGCCACTTCCATCTTGTAAGTTGCTGCCAAGTCTTCGATTTCTTTGTTGATTTCTTCTTCAGTTGCTTCGAAACCTTCTGCTTTAGCTACTGCTTCAACAACCAAGTTTGTCTTAGTGCGTTTTTCAGCATCTGCTTCGTATTGTTTATGAAGGTCTTCACGAGTTGTACCAGTGATTTGGAAGTACATATCTGGTGAGATACCTTGTTGTTGCATACCACCCAAGAATTCATTGATTGCACGGTGAACTTCTTCGTGGATCATTTCTTCTGGCAATTCAACGATTTCAGCGTTTTCTACAGCCAATTCAAGAGCTGCTGATTCAACTGCATCGTCAAAGGCAACTTCTTTTGCTGCTTCCAATTCTTTACGGTACTTAGCTTTCAACTCATCAAGTGTTTCTACTTCTTCGTCGATGTCTTTTGCCAATTCGTCATCCAAAGCTGGAACTTCTTTTGCTTTTACTTCGTGGATTTTTGTCACGAAGAGGGCTGGTTTACCAGCAAGATCAGCTGCTTGATAGTCTTCTGGGAAAGTTACTTCAACATTTACTTCTTCACCAGCTGCGTGGCCTACCAATTGTGCTTCGAAACCTGGGATGAATTGACCTGAACCAAGTCCAAGTGAGAAGTTCTCACCTTTACCGCCGTCAAATTCAACGCCGTCGATTGAACCTACAAAGTCGATAACAACTGTGTCGCCTTCAGCTGCTGGGCCTTCTTTGATAACCAATTCAGCCAAGTTGTTGCGTTCGCGTTCGATTTTTGCATCTACTTCTTCGTCAGATACTTCTTTAGTTGCTTCTACTGAAACTGCCAAGTTTTTGTAGTCACCCAATTTTACTTCAGGTTTTGTCACAACTTCAGCAGTGATTGTCCAGTCTTGGCCTTTTTCCATAGATACAACGTCGATTTTTGGTTGTGCAACAACTTCAAGACCAGCTTCAGCAACTGCTGCTTCATAAGCTGCTGGTAAAAGAGCGTTTACTACATCTTGGTAAAGTGCTTCTTCACCAAATTTTTGGTTGAAAACGGCACGTGGCAAGTGACCTTTACGGAAACCTGGAAGATTGATATCTTTCTTAACTTTGTTGAAAACGCGGTCCAATTCTGGTTTGATTGCATCTTGACCGATTGTGAAAGTCAAAACGCCGCGGTTTGTTTCTTTTGCTTCAAATGATACAGACATTCTGTCATTCTCCTTAAAATTTTATTGCATACTCTTCATTATACCACAAATGACAAGGATTTCAACGATTTTATAATGGACTTTCGGGAAATGGCAGAGCTGGAAGCTAATCTTCTAATCTGGTTGCTGTCCGTCGTGAGCCAGCCACTTGCAGTCAGTCAAACTCATTTCGGAGAAGACCGCTTCAAAAGAAGAATCTTCTGGTGAGCAGGCATAAATACCGAAATGGATTTTACCATTACCTTCATGCAGGTGGCAGATCCGCATCTGCTCAAAATGGACACCGTCTTTAGAGTTTTCGATGCAGAAATCACTACCCCGTCGGCTCAAACGGTAATAGATTGACTTGACAGAAGCTGGTATTTCCTGAGTTGCCCAGTCTGAAAAGCCGTGATTGGTCACGACACTGCCCAAGTGCTGAAACTCCTCATTTTCATATTCAATCGAGCCCTTGATCCAGTTTTCCGAATCCTGATAAACCACGACACCACACTGGTCAAAGCGGGTATGACTATTGGAAAAATCTGTCCTAACCGTAAAGGAGAAATACTCTGCCTCCGTATCCATCAAGAGCAGGGGAGCATTGTCATTGACAAAATGGTAATAGGTTTTCTGCCACAAGTCCGTATGAGCTTGGGTTGTAATTCTGATTTCCTTATCTGAAATCTGGTAGTTTTCTGGTTCTCGTACCCAGTAAAAATTCTTGGTGTTCATTTGTTTTCCTTTCGTTTTTGACTATCTAGCCAGTCACCGATTGCTGCTTCTGCCTGTCTTGCCAAGTTTTCCTGCTCTGCATTGACCACTTGGCACATATCCGTCGTCGCCCCTGTCAAGCCTTCGGGGTTGTTGGACTCGATGAAACTATGTACAGCTTCTGGATAGGCGATGACATCCACCGTGCGACCTGCTTCTTTCATATCTTCTATAAAAGGCTTGGCCTTTTGGGAAATGGGGTCCTGACCTGCCAAGATAAAAAGCGTTGGCGGGAAGTCTTCCCCTTGATTTGCCACAGAAAGTCCCGTCGTCCAAGGATATGCCATGATCAAACCTGCCAAATCAAACTGTTCCTTGACCAATAATTCACTAGCAAGGGCGGCATAGTTAGCACCTGCTGAGTAGCCAATTATGGAAAACAGAGTCGGATCCACTCCGTAAGTGGCCTTTTCCTTGGCAAAATACAAGACCGTGTCCTTGATTTCCTCTGCTCCGTAGGAAATGGGTTGGACGTCCGCCTTGGTATAATTGACCGTTACAATAACAGCCTGCCACTGATCCGCCAGCCGCTGACTTTGCGTGTCTAGTACATCTGCATCTCCACCGACAAATCCGCCACCATGGACATTGACCACCAAGGGAAACAGAGTTTGACTGGCCTCACTTGGACGGTAAAGGTTGACATGAACAGGCTCTTTGTCAGGCCGCTCAATCACAAATCGCTCTCCTATCAGCTGACTGTCGGGTTTTACTAAGACTGATCGGTGGGCTTGATTGCTTGCACGATAAGACTGCAAAAAGACGGTATAACCGACCAGCAAGAGCAGACTAAATGCTGTCCAAAGGAACAAGAGGAGCAATTGGATTTTCCATTTTTTAGGTAATTCTCTAAACTTCATCTTATCCCACCATTACCTGAATCAAGGACCCCAGGGTCAGCCAAAAATAAAGCACCAATAACAGGGGTAAGAGCACCGCCGCAATTCGTAAACCAATCATCCATTTACGCCATTTTGGTGGCAAATCTTTTAAGGATTCCATGTTTTATTTTAATCCTTTCTTATAGAAAAAAGCTACTGAGAAATCATTCGTTTGTTTGGTTTAACAACTCCAACCCATAGGATTTAACATCTCCTGCTACACCGTCTTGTAACCATTGAGCGATACTTGGGTCTTCTCCCCTTTTCTCAAAGTATAGTTTGGTCCCTGTTGCTGTATGAACGGTTAAATGTCCCTCTTTTTGAGATACTTCATCCCAGATATAAATTCCACTACCAGGAATTTTCTCCTGCATCTCCATTACCATAGTTTTAAGCAACCCTTGAAACCTATCTCCTTCAGCTTGTCCAATTTTTTCTGGCAGGGCACTAGTCATTCCAGAGTCAAAAAATGTTTGAGCTAATGCTAAATTATAGTCGCGTACAGAACAATCAAATAAAATGGTCACATCTTTTCTCTTGCTATTCAGAGCGACAAGAGAATCAAGGACAATATTATCACCAGAAACAACATCGCTAAGGGGTTTGGGTGACTCCCACTCCTCAACCATTATCCTATGCCAATCATCAGTAATCAGAAGTGAGGAGTCCACATGAACAGTCGTATTCTGTGGATTATTGAATAGCTGCATGACATCATCTGCCAGAATAGCTGCCCCAAAACCACCTGCACTTGAACCCGTAATCACTAATTGTTCTGGAGAACTATCTATATAAGCAGACAACTTCTCTATTAGTTTACGGTAATTATGATATCCTTCATAATGAATCGTCTGCAAGCTGCCATCTAATGCAGCGTATTCCTGTGAGCCTGTACCTGCATGGAAATCTCCAGTGGTGTAGGGCACTCCTATAAATGTCCAATCTCTAAACGCATTATTCTCATCTGAATTTCCAATGCCCCATTCTTTTATGGCATACGTCATAACATTGAGCCCAGTATTCAATTGATCATTATAAAATCCACCTTCAACATCTAGAGGTCTTGCTGCTGTGAAATCATTCACGCTAAATCCACCGCCGTAAAAATATAAGACAACCTTATTCTCTTTACCTTTTCGAAAATATCCCTGCCATTTGCTACCATCTGAACTGACTGAACCATCAACATCGACTGAATACCATTTACCAAACTCTGGTTCTGAAGTCAGAGTAGGTAAGTCCTTACCCATTGTGTTTGTCACATAGAAGTCCACAATATGGTTAAAAGACAAGAACACTGTAACAGCTACTACTGCAATAATTGAAAAAATAAGGACTCACTTTTTCTTTTTTCCATTCCATCTCATGACATGATTCCCTTCCCTCTTAAAAATATACCATTGTTTTTACATTTTAGTTGACTCTATAAAACTTACCTGGACTACTGAAGATAACATTCTCATAGAGCCCCACCAACATCTTATTGGTGGCAAATCGTATAAGGTTTTTAATTTCATTCTTTTGTTCGATCTTCTAAAAATGTCATCATACGGTCAAAGGCTTCTGCAGACACAGGGTCATTGCGTAAATTTGACACAAAGCCATGCGGTTTTTCCAGTCCTTTTTCTGCTAAGGGATCGACCAACTCATGAACAACATCCGCCTGTTTCAAAGCCTTTTGAAGTGTGAGCAAATCGGTACGGTATTCACTGCCCAAAAGGAAACTTGCTGGATAATCCTTGGTCACATGGAGAATCGGGTTGTAGGCGTTTATCTCTTCCTGGCTAAGATAAATGGTCCCCGCCACATAGTTGCCCACCAGCATCTTGGCACCCAGAGAAAGCTTGGGATAATCCAAAGGGGCATCATCAATAACTAAGGCTTTGACCTGTTCTTTTGCGATACTTGGCTCCATGTCCAATAGCTGAGCGTAGTTCGGGTTAGCTAAGACACTGCCATATTGGGCAACCATAATAGCTCCCGCTGAAGAGCCCATTAGAACGACATTGTCCATATTCAAATGATATTCTGCAGCGTGTTCCTTTATATAAGCAATCGCCTGATTCATCTGAATGAGAGGCGTTGGAAAGTGGTAATCTGGCACCAAAGCGTAGTCCACATTTACAAGATTATAGCCCTTTGAAACCATATCATCAAGCAAATAAGTCGCTTCACTGGCTGCCAGCGGGTCGCCCATATTTTTACTACCTGCAAAGAAGCCACCACCATGGAAGTAAAAAAGCGTTGGACGATCAGCTTCTAGATCTTGGTCTGGATAGATAATATCTAAAAAGCTATTGGGATAGTCCTTGCTATAGGCAATCTCACTTTTCAGATAGTGACCATTTTCTTTCGGACCGTCAATGGCTTCATTAAGAGGACGATAGGAATTGGGCGAACTCTCCTGATAAATGAGAGATTGAATCATTCCAACTACTAGCTGCGGGTGATTTGTAACTGTCACATAGGTAACCAGGCCTAAGCCTGCTACAATTCCAAGCAACCACAAGAGATATTTTTTTATCTTTTTCATACACAATTCCTTTCTTTTTTCACATCAGACTTGTGAAAAAACTAGGAGTATTATACAATGAAAAGTATGGAGACAAGTGTCTCACACAAAATAAGACAGAAAGCGAAAAATGTCTCATGAAAGAACACTATGTAGAAAACCAGCTGAGCCAGACCCTTATCCAACTCTTACAAGAATCAAAACCACCAGTCGAACTGGTGGTTTGTTCTGCGGCTATAAGCCGCTTGTTCCGGCCAGGGCCAAAGGCCCACTGAAATAGCTTCCTCGCGCACCACTTTCCCGAGCAGGTGCTAAAGCACCA
>NZ_JAOTGF010000039.1:0-6943 GCF_044427305.1 Streptococcus sp. 2021WUSS109 | reverse complement strand
GACTCAGTAGTTAAGTGACGATAGCCTAGGAGATACACCTGTACCCATGCCGAACACAGCAGTTAAGCCCTAGAACGCCTGAAGTAGTTGGGGGTTGCCCCCTGTTAGATACGGTAGTCGCTTAGCAAATTGGGAGTTTAGCTCAGCTGGGAGAGCATCTGCCTTACAAGCAGAGGGTCAGCGGTTCGATCCCGTTAACTCCCATATAAGCGGGTGTAGTTTAGTGGTAAAACTACAGCCTTCCAAGCTGTTGTCGCGAGTTCGATTCTCGTCACCCGCTTTGAACATAGTTCATACCCAAACTTGGTTTGGGCGCGTAGCTCAGATGGTTAGAGCGCACGCCTGATAAGCGTGAGGTCGGTGGTTCGATTCCACTCGTGCCCATTATATGGTCCGTTGGTCAAGGGGTTAAGACACCGCCTTTTCACGGCGGTAACACGGGTTCGAATCCCGTACGGACTATATTTGGAGGATTACCCAAGTCCGGCTGAAGGGAACGGTCTTGAAAACCGTCAGGCGTGTAACAGCGTGCGTGGGTTCGAATCCCACATCCTCCTTTTCTACTACCGCGGGATGGAGCAGCTAGGTAGCTCGTCGGGCTCATAACCCGAAGGTCGTAGGTTCAAATCCTGCTCCCGCAATTTCTTTAAGAATTTGGCTCGGTAGCTCAGTTGGTAGAGCAATGGATTGAAGCTCCATGTGTCGGCGGTTCGATTCCGTCTCGCGCCATTAATTTAATATTATATTTCGGAGAGATAGCGAAGAGGCTAAACGCGGCGGACTGTAAATCCGCTCCTTCGGGTTCGGGGGTTCGAATCCCTCTCTCTCCATACCTTTACGGGCATAGTTTAAAGGTAGAACTAAGGTCTCCAAAACCTTCAGTGTGGGTTCAATTCCTACTGCCCGTGTTATATGGCGGGTGTGGTGAAGTGGTTAACACATCAGATTGTGGCTCTGACATTCGGGGGTTCGATTCCCCTCACTCGCCTATTTTAATATTGGGGTATCGCCAAGCGGTAAGGCAAGGGACTTTGACTCCCTCATGCGTTGGTTCGAATCCAGCTACCCCAGTTCAACTATATGCCGGCGTGGCGGAATTGGCAGACGCGCTGGACTCAAAATCCAGTGCCCTCACGGGCGTGCCGGTTCGACCCCGGCCGCCGGTATAGTTTATAAAGAAGAAACGTTGATTTATCAGCGTTTCTTTTTTTGCTTATGTGACTTTTAGTCCGTCACGCTCCGTAAGGTGCGTGACAAATAAACCACCCGCTATGCGGGTGCGCGACGAAGGTTATACCAAAAAACTCCAAACGCGATACAATAAAGGTGTTCAAGCCAATTGTAAAGCGAGAGGAGAAAAGTATGGCACAAAAGGCACATAGTTTATCACATACAAAGTGGTTGTGTAAGTACCACATTGTCTTCACACCTAAGTATAGACGAAAAATCATCTATAATCAATATTGAAGTAGCTTGGGAGAAATATTCCGACATTTGTGTAGTTATAAAGGCGTAGAAATTATCGAAGGACATCTGATGCCGGATCATGTTCATATGTTAGTCAGTATTCCTCCGAGATTAAGTGTATCAAGCTTTATGGGTTATTTAAAAGGTAAGAGTGCTCTTATGATGTTTGATAAACACGCCAATCTCAAATATAAATTTGGCAATCGTCATTTCTGGGCAGAGGGATATTATGTAAGTACAGTTGGACTTAATGAAGCCACAATTAAGAAATATATACAAGAACAGGAAAAACATGATATAGCACTTGATAAGCTAAGTGTAAAAGAGTATGAAGATCCCTTTAGGGATAATGGCAAGTAGTACGAATGCCTCTTTAAGAGGCTAGTGACGAGTCAAAAGCAGTGAGGCTTGAACAAAGTGAAAGCCAGCGTCTTTAGGCGCTGGCTGGTGATGTGGGCTTATAGCCCTTGTTCAAACCACCCGTTTGACGGGTGGTCATGATTTTGTCTGGCGGCTAGGGTGGTTTTAGGATCAGAATATTTCTGACATTGTAGTAATGTTAGATTTGCTATAGTACTTCTACTTTAGTATGTTGATAATGGGAAAGTTGAGAAGGTGGGCTTCTGAAAATTGATACAGTTGTTTCCTGTATTTAAGGTGTTGATTAATTTGGGCATGGAAAATAATGCTTTCAGTTTTTCCTTTGGGCTGATGATAAGCTTTTATGGGGCTGTTTGAGGATTTCTCTAAGCGGTGAAAGTTTTGTCATGGGGCTGTTCTTCTTATCTCTTATTGACTTGGAAAAGTATGTAAAAATTTTAGATTTTTTTTTGACAAATCGCTTGTTATACTAGTATAACAAGGCTTGACTTTACAGCAAGCCTTTCCTAATTGCAAAAAAAGGAGATTCAATTGATGGGCAAGAAACTGATAAAGAGCACAGCTATTGGAGTAGCGTCTCTTAGCTCATTTGTAATTGCAAATGGTGTGCATGCTGAAGAAGCTGTAAATACCCCTACAAGCCCTGTAGAGAGCCCTGAGGTGTCTCTGACAGCTAGTGTAGATATTGAGACAGTATCAGGTGTTATCGTGACCAATGGTACTGCTGTTGTAACAGAAACACCGACTGAAGCAACGGTTGATCAGGCGGCTACTATTAAGACTGCTGCTGACCAGGCTGTAACTGTTCAGACTGCTGTGGTGGTGGATGCGAGTGTTGTTGAAGAAAATGCCGCAAACGTGGTTGAAAGGGCCACAGAAGTGGTTGCAGAGGCTGAAACAAACAAGGCCGAAGTAAGGGATGAAAACATTGCGAATGCTGAAACTGGGGTGGCTGATACGCAAACAGCTATTTCAGAAGCTGAAAGCAAGGCTACTCAAGCCGCTGAAAACACAGCTGAAGCACAAGTAAAAGCCGATGATGCACAAGCTAAAGTAAATAGTGACCAAGCGGCCATTGACGCTCAAGAGACTGTTGTGGACAATGCTCAAACAGCTGTGGATAATGCACAAGCAGTTCTAGATGGCGCTGGTAAAGAGACAATTACCGCAGAACGTGACGATGCTGCAAGTGACCTTGAAGTTGTTAGAGCAGACGAAACCAAAGCTCAAAGCGACCTTACTAAGGCTCAAGAAGCTGATGCAAAGAAAGCAAGTGACTTGGCAACTGCTAAAGACACTGAGGCTACTCAATCCGCAACTGCTGATAAGACTGCAAGTGACCTTGCACAAGCGCAAGCAGACGCTACTAAAGCGGCAGCTGACTTGGTAAATGCCAATATGGCGGTTGATAAGGCCCAGAAGGTACTAGACGGTACTGGAGCTGCTGCAATTATCGCAGAACGTGATGATGCACAGGCTGACCTTACACAAGCACAAGCAGACGAAACCAAAGCACAAAGCGACCTTGCAACTGCACAAACTGCGGATGCTAAAAAGGCCAGCGACATTGCAAGCCTTACTGAAACACAAGCGCAACAACAAACGACTGCTAAGCAAACAACTGGAGCTCTTGCACAAGCACAGGCTGATGCGAAAACTAAAGCCGACGCAAAAACAGCTGCCGACAACAAAGTGGCAGAGTTGACAGCTAACATCGCAGCTTTTGATAACTTAACAACACCAAAACTGTCACAAGATGTTATCAATGCTTATAAGGCATTTGTGAAGGATAAGTCTCAAAGCAATAAAGATGCCTTGTTTGATGCAGTCAATACATGGTATACAACCGATATGGTTGGCTATACTAAAACAATGGTAACTCCTGTTGACACAACTGTGGTTGACCCCGCAAACATGACAGAAGAGCAAGTAACAGCTTTATACCAGTATTATGTTCATATTGGTAATGCAATTCGTAGACAAATATGGGGTGCTAATAATGAAGATGTGATCGTCACAAAAGATGCCGTACAAGCTGCTATGCAAATTGCTAAAAATTATACAGCTGAAAACGATAACACGGGTGACCACAGTTATACCGCATTAAGAAATGATGGCAATAATAATGTAAGTTACAACTCGGAGGGGATTGCATTCATCTCCACTAAAACTACCACCATGACTCAGTTATATCGGAACATTTTCAGTATGTCAATCAATACATGGGCTGGTGATTACAACCAAAATTATGCGCATATTACAAACGAATATTGGCATTTTCCACGATATGCTGGTAGTGGTACCGTTAATGTACAAACCAGCGGAGCCTTTGTTACAAGCGTAACACCTGGTGGATTTGGACGTGCTCATACTATCCAATTTTCCGACAACAGTGGCAACACTATCGCATCACCATACGACACAACAGCCCTTAAGGCTGAATTGGCAACTGCTAAGACAGTACAGGCTCAAGCGACACAAGCTGACAAGCAAGCACAAGCAACCCTTGCTAGTGCAACGACTGCTAACAATCAAGCTCAATCAGCTTTACAAGCAACTACGGCTCAATTGACTACTTTGAAAGCTACTGCTGACCAAACACCAGCAGCCCAAGCTACCTTGACAAGTGCAACCACTGTGCGTAAAGCCGCTGAAACGCGCCTTGCTGCTGTTCAACAAGCTGTTGACAACCTCAACGCTGACGTAGCAACCAAGACTAAAGCCCTTGAAGATGCGAAATCGGTTCAAGCAAAAGCTGTCGCAGCAGACACAAGTGCCAAAGCAACTCTTGCTCAGGCAAGAACTACAAATGACAAGGCTCAGGCAGCACTTACTGCAACTCGTGCAACCATTGCAAGCCTTGAAGCAATCGCTGACCAAACACCAGCAGCCCAGGCTACCTTGACAAGTGCAACCGCTGCTCGTCAAGCTGCTGAAACTCGCTTGGCTAAGGCTCAACAAGCTGTTGACAACCTCAACGCAGATGTAGCAACTAAGACTAAAGCTCTTGAAGATGCGAAAAGTCAATTGGCTGCTGAAGAAGCAAAATTGGCTCAACTGAAAGAAGCTAAGTCTACCAGCGAAGTCGTTCTTGCAGAAGCTCAATCGAAAGTAGAGGCATTGAAGGCTGAAGAAGCTAAGATTGCAGATGAAATCGCTGTATTGAAATCGCAACTTGCCGAACAATTGGCTAAGCTTACAGCACTCAAAAATGCTGACCAAGTCCTTGCAGACGCTCAAGCGGAGCTTGCAAAAGCTATCAAGGCTCACACTGCTGCTAAAGCAACCCTTGACGCTGAAATTGATAAGTTGGACCAATTCTTGAAGAACCAACGTGATGCTAAAGCTCAATATGAGGCTGTGAAGGAGGCTTATACCCAAGCACAGATTGTGGCTCAGAGACAAGCTATCAATGATGCAGGCGGTCAACCGATTGCTATCACAGATAAAGTTGGTAAGATTGTGGGCTACTTTGATGGCAACCAAACTGCAGGTACTAAGCTACAGCCAATCACTTATAGCAGAGTTGAAAAGTATAGACAGCTGCCACAAACGGGCTCACAAGAGAGCCTTTTGGTATTGTTAGGCTACACGGCCCTTGCTGGTCTTGGACTAGGTTATGCAAAAAAACGGAGAAGAGGATAGGAAAGAATGGCAGAACAACAAAATATAAACCAATTTGGTCGCGAGGAACTCATTGATATTTTGCAGTATTTGTATGTGCAGATTGATGAATTCTTTACTATTAAGAATAAAATGTCTTTTATTGTTGAACAGACTATTAGTACACGTGTTAAACAGGCTACAACAGCTAAGTATAATCGGAATGGAAATATTGGTGGTATCATTTTTGCCCTGATGGGAGTGGTTGAACTCGGCAATAATTTTTTCAACGCTCTTTTCATGATGGGGGTGATGTATCTATTTGGGCAGGCTACAGTCCGTCTCTTTATGTGGCTTATGGCTAGACCGACTAATAAAAAACATTCGGCTTTCGGTCTCAATTATACTGTAAATGTACTTAGTAAGAAACAACTTGAGAAGGTTACTCAAGAAGCAACTGTTGAAGCGGAACATTCTCAAGAATATCAGTCGCTCCTTGCAGATAAGTTAGCATTGGAAAGCAACCAGACACTTCTTTATTTCTTGTCTCTGATCCCTGATAATTTTGCAAATTTGACAGATTTTGCAGGCATGTTGGTCTTGTTGCAGGATTTCCGTGCAACGAATTTCCAAGAAGCTGCCAACCTTTGGCGGACAGAACAGCATCAGCAATCTGTGATGAATCAACAGAAAAAAATGGCGGAACAATTGGCGCGGAGTCATGCTCAAATTTCACAACTGCGTGATCAGGCAGAGCGACTTCGTAAAGGGCAGGCTCATTTGGAAGATGCCGCGGCAAGGGCAACTATCCAGAATGCGCGAGCTAATGAAAAATTAGCTAACATGGAGCGTTACGGCGTCCATGCAACTATTCGCTGATTCAAATGAACTGGAGAAGTCCTGGTTTGTAGGAGAAAGATGAAAAAGAAATTATTGAGATTAGGTTTTGTAGCCTTGTCAGTTTTGGTGTTAACGGCTTGTCAGGTGGGAACGAAAGAATATCTATCGGTTTCTTTTAAAAAGAAGATTCTTTTGTTAAAACTTCTACAGATTTCTATGTTTACAATTTCTCTAAATTGATTATTGACAAGGATGGTATTGTTACACTAGAAGCACCGAGTGAAGTAGATAAAGATAAAATGGTTAAGCTATCTGCTCAGTCGGATCATTTTTATCGTGATAGTATCAATGATGTCTATGCAAGTTTGACTAATCTCGAGTATAGGGATGTTACAACAGAGGTGGAATCTGCTGGTAACAGATGGTAAGAATAGTTTGAAATGAAGGAACACTGAGAAACTGGTGTTTCTTTTTTATTAAGAGGGCTTATGAGTTGCTATGGATAGATCTACTCTTTTTCAGTAAATGAACTGCTCCCTGTCAAGTGGACAATGAAATAATAAAAGATTAGGCGACGGCCTTGTTCCTCATTTCAAGAGGGGCAAGGCCGTTGTTGCGTTCTTGAAATCGTTGATGATTATAAAAATAGATG
>NZ_JAOTGF010000038.1:0-8108 GCF_044427305.1 Streptococcus sp. 2021WUSS109 | reverse complement strand
TGGTGCTTTAGCACCTGCTCGGGAAAGTGGTGCGCGAGGAAGCTATTTCAGTGGGCCTTTGGCCCTGGCCGGAACAAGCGGCTTATAGCCGCAGAACAAACCACCAGTTCGACTGGTGGTTTTGATTATGGTACTAAAAAACGACCCTTTTGGATCGTTCCTATTTATAGTTTATAGTCTTCAGTTTGTTTTTAGTACTAGGCAACGAGCCGCAGGCATAACTGGAGTTAGGCAAGGTGAGTTCAAATAATGATAAAATTATTTGAAGTTGGAAATACGGAAACGGAGTTTCCTCGTTCGTCGAAGTAATAAAAGATAAACTGAATGAGACGATATCTTAGTAATATTCCCCTTGTCTATAATCCCAAGAGTTGAAGTGGTCAGACAAGTGCATCATGATTTTATCGATGTCCAGACCCTTACGGATGACAACTGGGCATGGGCTGATAGAACGGCTATCTGCACCTTGTTCTGGAATCAGTTTACCATCTTTATCTACCATAGACACCATAACCCCTTGCTCATAGCGGGTTTCGATGGTCTTGTCTGGCTGGATAGATGCCACATAATCATCCGCCTCGATAATCAAATCCACCTTAGAAGCGATACGCTCACCGATACCTTCTACCTTACCACGATTTCCCTTACCTGACGGGTTAGCAGATGAAGCGTAGACCATACGGCCTTCTTTTTCCCACATTTCCTTGGCAATCTGCTCGCCTGCTACACCAAACTTGATAACAAAGCAAGAAGTACCACGAACGTCGGTCATCAACTCTTCACGACCATCGCCATAAGCCTGCAACTTAGCATAAGCCTCTGGTTTCCACGGCAGGATACAACCCAACAAAATGTCCTCATCCCAATGTTTTTGGTAGAAGGCATCAATCTCAGGAGTCAACTGTGCCAACTCACGAAGCTCCTCCATGCTACCACAAAGGACAACGCCTGGCTTATTCCGCTTGCGCTCCTTAGCATCAAACTTACGCTCCAAGCCAGCCTTGTCAGCAGTCATGATGATGTAACCAACCTTGGTCGGGCAGACAATCACGCCTCCCTCACCCTTGATAATGTCAAAACCTTCTTGTGAAAGTCCGCCATCCCAGTGAATTTGTTTCGTCATAATAATTTCCTCTTTTCTTTTGTTCCATAGCAGAGCGATTTGCTAGTTTTCTAATATATATTCTATTCTTGCCAGTAGCTTGGGCGATTATCCTCATACTCAGCAATCAAATCCTGATACTGTAAGGTAATACCAATATCATCCAAGCCATTGAGCAACTTGTGTTTCCAGTCCTGTTCGATGTCAAATGGGAATTCCCCAAAAGGCGTCCGTATCAACTGATCTGCCAAGTCAACCGTGATTTCTTGGTCAGGACCCAGCTGAGCTAGTTGATCCCTGACTTCTTTGGGCTGGATAATGGGCAGAATACCATTGTTTAAGTCATTGTTGTAATGAATGTCTCCGAAGGAGCCTGCAATGATGACCTTGAAGCCATAATCTGCCAGAGCCCAAGCAGCGTGTTCCCTAGAAGAACCTGCTCCGAAGTTATCCCCAGATATGAGGATACTAGCGCCTTGATAGGCAGGCTGATTGAGAATAAAATCAGGATTATCCGTATAGTTATCATCCAAATACCGCCAAGCATAGAGCAGATACTTGCCAAAACCCTTTTTGTCAATCAGCTTGAGAAACTGCTTGGGCAGGAGCTGGTCGGTGTCAATATTATCATTCATGAGCGGAACGGTTGTTCCTGTCCATGTGGTAAATTGGTGCATTAAACTCCCTCCTTGAGAATGTCTAGCTGTCTAGTGTCGACAAATCGTCCATAAAGCGCAGCTGCGGCAGCCATAGCAGGACTACACAAGTGGGTCTTTGCCCCAAAGCCCTGTCGGTCTTCAAAGTTTCGATTACTTGTAGAGGCGCAGTGGACACCAGCTGGGACCTTGTCTGGATTCATGCCCAGACACATGGAGCAACCGGGATCCCGCCACTCAAAACCAGCCTCCATGAAAATCTTGTCTAGACCAAGCTTTTCTGCAGCCCGCTTGACAGGGCGACTGCCTGGTACGACAATAGCCGTGACCTGCTCTGCTATTTTCCGCCCCTTAACAATCCTAGCTGCCAGCTGCAAATCGCTGAGGCGAGCATTGGTACAAGAGCCTAGGAAGACATAGCCAACGGGAAGGTCCGCAACCTTTTGCCCAGGAGCTAAGTCCATATAAGCGTAGGCCCGCTCGTCGTTGTGATCACGGATAGCTGGGAAGGTTTCATCGAAACTAACCCCCATAGCAGGCGTCGTTCCCCAAGTGACCATCGGTGCCAAGTCTGACACATCAAGGACCAGGTGCTTGTCATAGACCGTGTCCGCATCCGAGTAGAGCTCCTTCCAGTCTGCCACCGCCGCCTCAAAGTCCGCTGGTGCACACTCACGACCTCGCAGGTAGTCAAAAGTGGTCTGGTCTGGAGCCATAATGCCCATCTTAGAGCCGAACTCAATGGACATATTGCAAATGGTCATCCGCTCTTCCATGCTGAGTCGGTCGATGACTGGACCAGCAAACTCCACCACATGACCGAGTCCACAATCCACGCCGTAGCTGGCAATCAGAGCCAGAATAAAGTCCTTGGCATAGACACCTGCTTGCGCCTGACCGACAAACTCCACTAGGAGCCGCTTGGGTTTGACCTGCCAGATTGTTTGAGTAGCGAGAACGTGCTCCACTTCGGAAGTACCAATCCCAAAGGCAATGGCTCCAAATGCTCCGTGGGTCGCCGTATGGCTATCCCCACAGACAATGAACTTACCTGGCTGGGTCCTGCCTGTTTCTGGTCCAACCATGTGGACAATCCCCTGATGTTCCGAACCGTGGGCTGCGTGGGGAATGCCGAAATCTTCTATATTCTTCGCCAAAGCATCCATCTGAGCCTTAGAAATGACATCACGAAT
This sequence comes from Streptococcus sp. 2021WUSS109, assembly GCF_044427305.1. Classification (NCBI taxonomy): domain Bacteria; kingdom Bacillati; phylum Bacillota; class Bacilli; order Lactobacillales; family Streptococcaceae; genus Streptococcus; species Streptococcus sp. 2021WUSS109. The sequence goes on along the minus strand of NZ_JAOTGF010000038.1, from coordinate 5,157 downwards.
ATTGTGAATATCAACGGTTGGTACGTTGTGGTCAAAAGTCGCAAAGGTCAAGTCTGGGCGCCGAACAGGTCGCCCTGTATCCCTCAATCCTTGAAAGGCCTGGGGACTGGTCACCTCGTGGACATAATGCTGATCGACATAGAGGAGCTGGGGCTGACCTTCCTGCCCTGTAATCACATGGCGATCCCAGAGCTTATCGAAAATGGATTTGCCACTCATGGTGACCTCCTTTCAAGCTGTTCAATAATAGCCGCGGTCATTTCTTTGGTAGAGGCGGTCCCACCTAGGTCTTTAGTGAAAATCCCCTGTTCAAAGACCGCTTCAACTGCCTGGCGAATGGCTTGACCCGCTTGGACCAAATCAAAACTTTCTTCCAGCATCATGGCAACAGATAGTATCATACTGACAGGATTGGCAATGCCCTGACCCGCAATATCGGGTGCCGAACCATGGATAGGTTCGTAGAGACTGGAACCTGCCACCGCATGACTAGCAGAAGGCAGAACCCCTAGCGTTCCTGTTAATACGCTGGCCTCATCCGACAAAATATCTCCGAAAAGATTTTCCGTCACCAAGACGTCAAATCGACTAGGATTGGTAATCAAAAGCATGGCTGCACTGTCCACCAACTGGTGCTCCAAGGTCACATCTGGGTAGTCCTTCGCTACTTCATCCGCTACCTTCCGCCACAATTTTGACGTCGCCAGTACATTTTGCTTATCAATGCTGGTGACTTTTTTTCGTCTTTTTTGGGCTAGGTCAAAGGCAGAGCGGACAACTCGTTCGATTTCCTCAGCCTGATAGGTATTGCTATCGCTGGCTTGGTCTGTCTCCAGAATATGCTCTCCAAAATAAATCCCACCTGTCAACTCTCGTACCATGACCAAATCCACACCATCCAGCCGGTCGGCTTTCAGAGGAGAATAGTCTTTCAGGCTATCAAAAATTTTGACCGGACGGATATTGGCAAAGAGACCCAATTCCTTCCGAAGTTGAAGCAAGCCTTGTTCTGGTCGAACAGCTGCAGTATCATATTGAGGGCTACCGATAGCTGCTAACAAAATCGCATCCGCCTGACGGCAGGCTTGTAAGGTAGCATCTGGTAGAGGATGGCCAGCCGCGTCAATACCCGCTCCACCAAACGCTCTCTCCTCAATCTCATAATCAAATCCTACTTGCCCAGCTATAGCCTCGAGAACTGCTAGGCCAGCCTCCATGATTTCAGGACCGATTCCATCACCAGCCAAGGCTACTATTTTTTTCGTCATACTTCCTCCTAAATCTGTGGCAAGTCTTTCTCCGATAGTTTCTTATCTATCTGCCCACTATTTTCTTTCTGTACCATGACATTGGCATGAATATAGGCAATTGCAGAAGCCTTCACCACGTCAAAGTCAATACCAGAGGCATTAAAGATAGTTTCCGTTGCCTTGTTTTCTACGGCGACAAGCACACGCGCCTGGGCATCAATTCCATCGGTGATGGCGTCAATATGGTAGCGTTCCAAGCTGATCTCTTGGTGGAAGAATTGGTCAATGGCATTAAAGACAGCCTCAACCGAACCCTTGCCTGACTCCACAACAACCACTTCTTCCTCATCTTGATTGATAAAGATGACCTGAGCCTGGATGCTTCCGTCAGACTGACTATCCAAACGCAAATCTTTAAATTGGAAGCCATCACGATTGCTGATTTCTGTCCCAGCTACCAAGGCACGAATATCTGCGTCCGTGATTTTTTCTTTCTTGTCTGCCAGATTTTTAAAGCGAGCAAACAAACTAGCAACATCACTTTCTTCAAAATACAAGTCTAATTCTTTTAGTTTTTCCACAAAGGCATGTCGACCAGATAGTTTACCCAGTGGCAGAGAATTTTTCTTGACCCCTACCAACTCAGGTGTAATGATTTCATAAGTCAATGGATTTTTCAAGACACCATCTTGGTGGATACCTGACTCGTGAGAGAAGGCATTACCACCAACCACCGCCTTATTGCGTGGAATGGCAATCCCCGAAAAGCGAGATACTAATTCCGAAGTATTGAGCGTTTCCTTAAGAACAATCGGACTGGTCACATCATAGAAATCTTTCCGAATTTCAAGGGCAACAGCTACTTCTTCAAGGGCCGCATTTCCTGCCCGCTCACCGATACCGTTGATAGTTCCCTCAACACGACCGGCACCATTTTTAATAGCTGAAAGGGTATTGGCAACAGCCATACCTAGATCATTGTGGCAATGCGGACTGAAAATAATCTCACGGTCCGATTTGACGTTGCTTGTCAAGTAACGAAAAATTTCTCCGTAGTGCTGAGGAGTCGTAAAGCCGACTGTATCTGGAATGTTGATGTAGGTCGCACCAGCATCTACCGCTGTCTGCACAACTTCTAGCAAATAATCCAACTCAGTCCGCGTCGCATCCTCTGGCGAGAACTCCACCACCTCAAAACGCTCACGGGCATAGCTGACATGTTCAGTGATTTGCGCCAAAATTTCTTCTTTGGACTTTTGAAGTTTAAATTCACGGTGAATGGGACTGGTCGCAATGAAAACATGGATCTGCGGATACTTAGCATCTTTCAGTGCCTCATAACAAGCATCAATGTCTGATTTGACTGACCGAGCCAAACCTGTCACAGCCGTCTTGGTCATAGCCGCCGCAATCTGACGAACCGCTTCAAAAGAATCAGGACTGGCAGCTGGGAAACCCGCTTCAATGGCAGAAATCCCCCATTTCTCCAACTGCTTGGCAATGGTCACTTTTTCCTTGATAGAAAAATTCACACCCGGCGTCTGTTCACCATCCCGTAAAGTCGTATCTAAAAATTCAATCGCACGCATAAGAATACCTTTCTAAACAATACAAACTTCAATACTATCGTCTTTTAGTTTGCTTTTAGTACTAAGCAACGAACCGCAGGCATAACTGGAGTTAGGCAAGGCGAGTTCAAATAATGATGAAATTATTTGAAGTTGGAAATAAGGAAACGAAGTTTCAAACTACCACTCTTTTAATGAAAGGTGGTAGGCTGAAAACCTCCACTGGAGCTTTTCAGTCGTCGAAGTAATAAAAGTAAACTAAATGACGATAAAAAAGAAAACACCTCGAGGATTCCTACCTGCGAGATGTTGTCAACAGCGCCCGCTTGGTAAGCCAAACAGGACTAATGCTACCTAGTGCACTAGCCCGACCGTCGCAACAACAAAGCAAAAAATTTTGTAGTGACAGGTTTCATTTGACTTTTTCCTTTCAGTGTTCTGGAACCTGTTTTTACAGGTTCTTAATTGCTTACTATGATACCTTACTTATTTTCACTTGTCAACAGAAAAATGGAAATTTTCTGAAAAATCCGAACAATGCGGCAATTCACGCAAATCCCTCCACAAATAAAACCAAACCTCATCCGAAGTTTGGTTTTACAGTTCATTTTAATTCCGTCTGGAACTGCTAAAAATTGCCACCAGCAATACTGCTCCAAAGACTGACGGTACCAGGGCCATGCCAGCAAATTGTAGTCCCCAATCACCAAAGAGTAACTGTCCAATCCACGAACCAGCAAGCCCAAGGATAATATTCCCCAGACAACCACGACGGTCGTCTGAGGAGGTGAGAGCACCTGCAATCAGACCAATTATGGCTCCCGCGATAATACTATTTTCCTCCAATTCTTATAAAATAAGACTGGTTGCCCAGTCTTATGCAAATATCACTAGATAGCCCACTCACCGTCGCGGAAGATTGGTACACGGGTACCGTCTTCACGGATACCGTCAATGTTCATCTTATTAGAGCCAATCATGAAGTCCACGTGAACATCTGAGCGGTTGAGACCAGCTTCTTTCAGCTCTTCTTGGCTCATTTCTGTACCACCTTCGATAGAGAAGGCATAGGCTTGACCAATCGCCAAGTGGTTTGAGGCATTTTCATCGAAGAGGGTGTTGAAGAAAGTCACGCCTGATTGAGAGATTGGACTCTTGTCTGGCACAAGGGCAACTTCACCGAGACCACGTGCACCAGCATTGTCAAAGACCAATTTCTTCATGACTTCATCGCCTTTTTCAGCTGTTACATCCACGATTTCACCATCTTTGAAGGTTACTTTAATACCTTCGATGATGTTACCATTGTAGCTGAGTGGTTTTGTAGACGTTACATAGCCGTCTGCTACACGGTAGTCAGGTGCTGTGAAGACCTCTTCTGTTGGCATATTGGCAATAAAGTGTTCACCTTGGGCATTGACCGAACCAGCCGCTTCCCACAAGTGATTCTTCGGCATACCAAGAACGAGGTCAGTTCCTGGTGCTGTGTAGTGCAATTTGACAAACTGCTCGTCGTTAAGGACCTTAGCCTTAGCCACCAAGCGTGCCTCATGCTCTTCCCAAGCCTTGATTGGATCTTCTTCGTAGATACGGCAAGTCTTGAAGATTTGATCCCAAAGGAGATCCACTGCCTCTTCGTCAGACGCTGCATTTGGAAAGACTTTTTTAGCCCATTCCAAACCAGAGGCTGCACCAAGTGTCCAACTAACCTTGTTAGCTTGCGTTGCTTGACGCATTGGCTGCAAAGCTTGACTAAGTGCACGAGCGTTGCGAGACAATTTCTCTGGATCAACACCGTCGTAAGCTCCTGGATCTTCAGACAAGACAACCAAACGGCTTGCCTTGCGCTCTAGGAGGTAGTTCATTTCAGTAACACGTTGTGGATGAACTTGTTCCAAGAGCTCCACATCAACATTGACCAACCGCTCGCGAGCAATCACATCGTCCAACCAGTTGACCAAGACTTCCTTAGCACCGTGAGCGTAAGCTTCCTTCACAATCAAACGAGCCAACTCAGCCTGTTCCACACCAATTGTCAATTGAACAGTGTGACCAGGTTGCACATTGATACCTGTTGAAACCAAAAGTTTAGCATATTTAGCGAGATTTTCTTTAAAATTTGGTAATACCATCTTTTTCTCCTTTGTACTTTGAAATACCCTATTATTGTATCATATTTTGAAGCTGGGCTGACAAAAAAACTTCCTGCTGATGATATACTCCCCTTATAGTGGACAGTGAAAAAACAAAAATTTTCACTAGAAACTATAAAGGGAGTTTTATTATGTCCAAAAGAAGTCCAAAGTCTGTCTCTGAGAAACTAGAAATTGTTCTACTCC
>NZ_JAOTGF010000037.1:0-8469 GCF_044427305.1 Streptococcus sp. 2021WUSS109 | reverse complement strand
TGTGATAAACTTTCATTATCCTCTCTCATGAGGTACCTCCTATTTGATTTGATGTAGTGGCGGGGAAACCACTTCTATCTTATCACTTTGGGAGGTTTTTTTAATACCTCGCTAGAAGCTCTACTGAACCACTAGCATAGCTAGTGGTTTTCTGGGGACAACAAGAAAACCGCCAAGCAACTGGCGGTTTGATGTTATTTGAAATACAAGAGTCTCAACCCATTCAAAATCACCAAAATCGTGGATCCTTCGTGGCCCACCACGCCGAGTGGGAGGTTGATAGACTGGAATAGGTTGGAGATGATAAGAAGGGCAATGACAGATAGGGCAAAGATGATGTTCTGTTTGATGATGCCCCGCATTTTCTTAGAGAGACGAATGGAGTAAGGAATCCGTGTCAGGTCTTCCATGAGCACGATGTCGGCTGACTCCATAGCGATGTCTGTTCCGCTTCCCATGGCATAGCTGACATTGGCTTGGGCCAGGGCAGGAGCATCGTTGATACCGTCACCCACCATACCGACAGACGCAAACTCGGTTTGCAATTCTTGGATAATAGCAGCCTTGTCCGTCGGCAGACAGTTGGCAATCACACGGTCAATACCGACCTGACTCGCCACATAACGAGCAGTCTTTTCTTGGTCGCCCGTTAAGAGAATTGGCGTCACCCCCATCTCTTTCAACTGGGCAATCAGCTCTTTGCTCTCTGGCTTCAAACTGTCTTCCACCATGAAAATCGCCGCCAGCACATCATTTTGGCTGACATAGACCAGAGTTTTCCCAGTGCTCTCCGCCTCATCGATCTGTGCCAGCAAGTCAGCAGACAAGGGACTCACCAAACTATCCACCACAAAGCCTGCCTTACCGATTTTCCAGCTGTCGCCCTCATAGCCCGCCACCAAGCCTTTTCCGGTCACGTCTTCTAGGCTTTGGAGGTCAATAGCAGAGCTGTCAGCCGTATAGGTCATGAGAGCTTGAGCGATTGGGTGACTCGATTGTTTTTCAACTGCCTGAACAACCTGCTTGATAAGTTTTTCATCGCCAAGATAGGTTGCTCCAACAACTTCAGGTTTGCCAATGGTTAAGGTACCAGTCTTGTCAAAGACGATGGCCTCTAAGTTGGCGATGTTATCCGCAATGTCGCCTCCTTTGATAATCATGCCCTTGCGTGCCGCACGGCTGATGGCAGAAAGTGTCGCCGGTGAAGAAGAAGCCACAAGCGCACATGGAGAAGCAATGGTCAAGAGAATCATGCCACGGTAGAAGGCAGTCAACCAGTCCCAACCCAGAGCAAAATGAGCAAAGAGAATGAAGAGCGGAACCACCACCAAGACAACCTTGACATAGGTATCTTCCATATTTTCAATGAAAGTCGCTGTTTTTGATTTGGATTCTTGGGCGTTTTCAACCATTTGGACGATTTTATCGAAGAGGGCGTCGCCTTTTTCAGCTGTAACTTGAACGGTCACAGTTGGCCCTTGGTTAATGGTTCCGCCGATAACAGCCGCGCCAGCCATTTTCTCCGCAGGGAGTGGCTCGCCTGTAATCATGGATTCGTCAAAGATGGATTGTGGGCTGATGAGGGTCGCATCCAGTGGGACCGTGTCGCCCTTGCGGACTTGTAGGAGGTCGCCGATGCGAATGGCTGCGGTGTCTAAAACAGTGATGTCACCATGTTCCTCGATTTTACGAGCTGTTGGAGGTGTCATATTCATCAGAGCTGCGATAGCATTTTTGCTCTTTTCCATGGCTAACTCTTCCAGAGTAGAAGAAAGGGAGAAGATAAAGATGAGCAGGGCTCCCTCCATCCAGTAGCCGATGAGACCAGAGCCGATAGCAGCCAAAATCATAAGGAGGTCAACAGATAGGTGCTTATCGAAAATGAGCTCAGAAATGCCTTCCTTGGCAGACTGGTAGCCACCGATGACAAAGGCTGAAATGAAGAAGATAGGTGCCCATCCCTGTCCAGTCTGGAGTAAAAGGATACCCATTAGAATGAGCACCAAGCAGAGAGCGGTTGTGATGATGTGGCTGTGTTGTTTGAGGTTGGATATGAGTGTCATAGTTTGCTGTTTCCTTATTTATAATCGTTATTATTTAATCAAGTTAATTATAACGATTATAAAAAAGAAAGTCAAGTTTTTTGGAATTATTCTAAATAAGGTTGTTCTGATAATTCAAAGGGAAATAAAAAAAGCGACAGGAAGCCGCTTTGATATTCGTCTTTTATCCCTGACAATCAGGACAAATGCCGTAGATGGATAGCACCTCTTTTGTAATTTTGTAACCAGTTTGGGTATGAGCTTCCTTCTTCAAGCTCGGGATTTCTACATCCATGAAATCAGTGATTTTTCCACAGACTTCACAAATAACATTGAGGTGCTCGTGCCCCATGAAGTCGTAATAAGTAGTATTATCATTGGTCCGTTTCAATTCAGTCACAAACCCTTCTTCCAATAGAAGTTTGAGGTTGTTGTAAACAGTCGCCAGGCTCATGTTGGGGTAGCTAGGTAGTAGATCTTGATAAATCATCTCAGCACTAGGATGGTTATCGCTTTCGATAATGTAGGCAACGACTGCTTTTCTAGTTTCGGTAATGCGTACACCCTTTTCTTTTAGATGTTGGATGACGTGTTCAAAAGCAGTTTGGTTTTCTGCATTGAGGTGAGAATGGAGTTCCATAGTTTCCTCCTTTCGTTACTATTTTATAAAAATTCTAAGATACAATATTCAGTTTCATTATAGTGTATTTGGAAGGTTGTGTCAATTTTGAGACAAGAAATCTGTCATAGGACAGTTTGATGTCTCATGACTTGTTTACATACTTTTCCTGTGCTACAATCAAAACATGACAAGATATAAGGCAATTATTTCCTACGACGGACATGATTTTTCTGGTTTTCAACGCCAGCCCCATGCTCGTACGGTTCAGGAAGAGATCGAAAAAACGTTAGTAAGATTGAATAGTGGTCAGCCAGTAATCGTTCATGGTGCGGGTCGGACAGATGCGGGAGTACACGCTTACGGTCAGGTTATACACTTTGACTTGGTTGGCAGTCGAGATACTGAGAAGCTCCGCTTTGCCTTGGATACCCAAACACCTGAGGACATTGATGTGGTCCAGGTGGAGCAGGTGGCGGATGATTTTCATTGCCGCTATGCCAAGCACAGCAAGACCTATGAATTTCTAGTGGACATTGGCCGACCCAAGAATCCTATGATGCGCCACTATGCGACCTTCTATCCCTATGATTTGGATTTGAGCTTGATAGAAGAAGCTATTCAGGATCTGGTGGGGACCCATGATTTCACAGGCTTTACAGCATCGGGGACTTCAGTCGAGGACAAGGTGCGGACCATCACGGCGGCGACAATGGAGTATGACCAGCGGCGGCAGTTCTTGATTTTTACCTTTTCAGGCAACGGTTTTTTGTACAAGCAGGTGCGGAATATGGTCGGGACCTTACTGAAAATTGGTAACGGTCGCATGCCTGTGGGGCAGATTAAGCGGATTTTGGCAGAAAAGGATCGTGGTTTGGCGGGACCGACTGCGGCGGGTAACGGCCTCTATCTAAAGGAGATTATCTATGAAGACTAAGTATATTTTGGCGCTTTCGGGCAACGATATTTTCAGCGGTGGCGGTCTCCATGCGGATCTGACGACCTACGCTGTCCACAAGCTGCATGGCTTTGTGGCGGTGACCTGCTTGACAGCTATGACGGAAAAAGGTTTTGAGGTCATTCCGACGGAGACTGCGGTATTTGCCCAGCAACTGGCTAGTTTGAAGGATGTGCCCTTTTCTGCGATTAAGATCGGCTTGCTTCCCACAGTGGACATAGCAGAGCAGGCTTTGGCGTTTGTCAAGGCTCACCAGGAGATTCCTGTGGTCTTGGATCCGGTCTTGGTCTGCAAGGAAACGCACGATACCGAGGTCAGCCAGTTGCGAGATGAACTCTTGAAATTCCTTCCTTATGTCAGCATTATCACACCAAATCTGGCAGAAGCTCAGCTATTGCTCCAAAAAGACATCCAAACGGTGGAAGAGATGAAGCAGGCGGCAGTGGCCTTGTATGACTTGGGAGCCAAGGCGGTGGTCATCAAGGGAGGCAATCGTCTGGGTGGCTCAGAGGCGGTCGATGTTTTCTACGACGGTCAGGAAGTGGTGGTGCTTAAGTCGCCCCTGCTTTCGGAAAACAATGTGGGGGCGGGCTGTACCTTTGCGTCCAGCATTGCCAGTCAGCTTTTGCTAGGTCAGGACTCTTTGGAGGCAGTCCGACTGTCCAAGGACTTTGTCCATGCAGCCATCTTAAAATCAGATCAATATGGGGTAATTCAATATGAGAAATAAAAAGACGCAAGAACTTGTATTGCTGGCCATTCTAACGGCTTTGACCTTGGCTCTGGCTTTTGTCCACGTACCGACACCGACGGGCTTTGTCACGTTGTTAGATGTTGGTGTTTTCTTTACAGCCTTTTACCTGGGCAAGAAAGAAGGAGTAATTGTTGGCGGATTGTCAGGGCTTTTGATTGATTTCTTGTTGGGCTATCCCCAGTGGGCTTTCTTTAGCTTGCTTTTCCACGGTGCTCAGGGTTATTTTGCAGGATGGACGGGTAAGAAACGTTTGATTGGAGTTGTTCTTGCCAGTCTTTCCATGATTGGTGGCTATTTTGTAGCATCTAGTTTCATGTATAATGTAGCTGATGCTGTTACAAGTCTGATGAGCAATACCCTGCAAAACACAGTTGGTTTGGTACTAGGTTATATCTTGACTCAGGCAATAGAAAGAATTGGTGCAGTAAATCATGTCATTAAAGGAAATTAAAGACCAAACTAAGCAAGTTGTCGAAGAGATTTTAGAACTCAGCAATCTTCAAAAGGGTCAGATTTTTGTACTAGGTTTGTCTTCTAGTGAGGTCGTTGGAGGGCATATTGGCAAAAATTCCAGTCTGGAGGTTGGCGAAGCCGTTGTCGAAACCATTCTGGATATTTTGACTCCCAAGGGCATTTACCTAGCTGTCCAAGGTTGTGAGCACCTCAATCGTGCCTTGGTAGTGGAGCGGGATTTGGCTATCCAGAAAGATTTGGAAATAGTCAATGTCCTCCCCACCCTTCATGCAGGAGGCTCTGGACAGTTGGCAGCCTTCAAGTATATGAAGGATCCAGTCGAAGTGGAGTTTATTACGGCTCAGGCGGGTGTGGACATCGGTGATACGGCGATTGGTATGCACATCAAGCACGTCCAAGTGCCAATTAGACCGAGCTTGCGTGAGATCGGCCAGGCCCATGTCACCGCCCTTGCCAGCCGTCCCAAGCTCATCGGCGGAGCCCGTGCGGCTTATCAAGAAGATCAGATACGGAAAAATTAATCACAGCCAGAGGGTTGTGATTTTTTTGAAAATAAAATCCTTGCAAAGTAGATTTTATTATGCTAAACTTGTTCTTGTTATTGATACAAGTTCAAAAGGAGGATTTCCATGGATACCAAATTTTCAGTAGCTTTGCATATCTTGACCATGATTAGCGAGAGTAGTGATGTCATGACGTCGCAGGCCTTGGCAACCAGTGTCGGTACCAATGCAAGTTATATCCGCAAGGTCATCGCTCTCTTGAAGAATGCAGGTATCATCCAGTCCCAGCAGGGAAAGGCTGGTTATGAGTTGAGCAAGAGTCCGGCGGACATCAGCCTCCTGGACATCTACTATGCCACCCAGGAAGTCACACATATCCAGCTCTTTCAACAGCACCAACACGCCAATCAATCCTGCCCAGTTGGTCGGCACATTGCAGGAGCTGTCCAACCAATCTTTGCGACCATTGAGCAGGATTTGCAGGACAGATTATCCCAAGAGAGCTTGGCCCAGGTCATTGCTAACTTGTATCAAGAGTCAAAAAAATCCAACTGACTTTCACGAGTCAGTTTCTATTTCACACAACTTAGACTTGTATCTGATACAAGTTGTTAAATAAAAGGAGTAAACCATGAAAGCAGCACAACACACATCTTACAACAAAAACAATATCGTACTTAACCTAACTGACATTGCTAAGCCAAACATCAAACCAGACCAGGTCCTTGTCAAAGTGACCGCAGCAGGTGTCAATCCTTTGGACAACATGATTTCTCGTGGTGAAGTCATGTTGATTGTCCCTTACAAATTGCCACAAACAGCGGGTAATGAAGTTGTTGGTTTGGTTGCAGAAGTCGGCTCAAGCGTGACCAAGTTTGAAGCTGGTGACCGTGTCTTTGGTCGTCTTCCCCTCGACAATATCGGTGCCTTTGCCGAGTATGTAGCAGTTGAGGCTACAGCCCTTGCTAAAGTTCCTGCCTATCTGACAGATGTGGAAGCGGCGGCTGTTCCCCTGACAGCCTTGACCATTATGCAGGCACTGGACCTCATGGGTGCAGAGGCTGGCAAAACCATTTTCATCTCAGGTGGTACTGGTGGTGTCGGCGGGATGGCTATTCCCATTGCTAAAGCCAAGGGCTTGACGGTTATTACCAACGGTGACGGGGCAAATGCAGAGCGGGTATTGGCGTTGGGCGCTGACCAGTTTATCGACTACAAGACAGAAGATTACACCAAAACCCTCTCCCAAATCGACTATGTACTGGACACACTTGGCGGTGCAGAAACTGAAAAACAAATGTCGGTCATGAAAAAAGGTGGCCACCTGGTTTCCCTCCGTGCCATGCCAAATGGCGAATTTTCCAAACGCATGAACTTGCCAAAATGGAAACAAGTCTTGCTTGGTTTGGTTGGTCGTAAGTTTGACAAGATGGCGGCAAGCTACGGTGTACACTACCATTTCATCTTTGTAGAAAGCAATGGTCAACAGCTACAAGAAGTAGCAGATATTTTCAGCAAGCTAGAAATCAAACCGTCTATCGACACCGTTTATCCATTTGAAGAAGTCAATGCAGCCTTGGACAAGGTCGCAAACGGTCGCTCACGTGGAAAAACTGTCCTCAGTTTTAAATAGTAGGAGTACTTATGTCTTATATCACAACTAAAAATCAATACATTACTGTCGCTGGCAATCAGATTGCCTATCGTGAACTAGGTAAGGGCAAGTCTAAACTGCCCTTGGTCATGTTGGTCCATTTGGCCGCAACCTTGGATAACTGGGATCCAAAATTGCTAGACTTACTAGCTGAAAAAGAGCACATCATTGTCCTTGATTTGCCTGGTGTCGGAGCCAGTCAAGGCAAGGTCACTCCTACGATTCCAGGAATGGCAGAGCAGGCTTATGCTATTATTAAGGCCTTGGGGCATACGAAAATTAACCTGCTCGGTCTTTCTATGGGTGGTTTTATCGCCCAAGAAATCGTTCGTCTTGATAGCCAAATGGTTAACCGCTTGATTCTAGCTGGAACAGGTCCTCGTGGCGGTGTTGAAGTGGATAAGGTGACAGGAAAAACCTTCCGCTATATGCTGAAGGCAGGTCTGGAGCGCGTGGATCCCAAACGCTATATTTTCTACAACCACGATAAAGCAGGACTACTGGAAGCTGAAAAAGTTTTGGGTCGTATGGGAGAAAGAAACGCTGAGTATGCAGACAAGGACATGAATGTCCCAGGATTTTTGACCCAGCTGAAGGCTATCAAACGCTGGGGTAGAGATCCTCAAGACGATATGACCTTTATCACGCAACCAACGCTGATCGTCAACGGTGACAAGGATATGCAAGTTCCGACTGAGAACTCTTATATCATGCATGAGAAAATCAAAAACAGTCAACTCATCATCTATCCAAATGCGGGTCACGGATCTATCTTCCAAAATGCAGAAGAGTTTTCAAATGAGTTAATCGCATTTTTGGAGGAATAGTACCCACTACTCTTGACGATACAAGGCCTGCAATGTCCCCAAAATCACCCCAGCTTGCTCTTGAAAGAGCTGATTGAGTTGGGCTGGATTTTCTGACATACCGCGTGAGATCCACTCATTGATCCAGCCGAAAATGGCGTAGGCAAAAAAGGATTTGCCGTAGGCGATGCCGTTTGGAAGGTCAGTTGTTAATTCAATCTTTTCCTTTATGGTATCCACGATGACCTGAGTTAGCTGATAGCGGTAGAGGATGCTGTAAAATTCCTTGTGCTCTTGAAAATGCTGAAAGAGACTTTGAAAGACCCTATCAGGTGTTGACTGCGGGTTGGCTTCAAACTCTCGTCCCCATTCTTGCATGAGGTGGCGAGATTGCTGGGAGAGAACATCTTCTAGTGCAGAATAGTAACGATAAAAGGATGCTCGTCCGACTTGGGCTTTCAAGCAAACCTCCTTGACCGTCAGGTTGTGGAGGTCTTTTTGTCCCCAGAAAACCACTAGCTATGCTAGTGGTTCAGTAGAGCTTCTAGCGAGGTATTAAAAAAACCTCCCAAAGTGATAAGATAGAAGTGGTTTCCCCGCCACTACATCAAATCAAATAGGAGGTACCTCATGAGAGAGGATAATGAAAGTTTATCACA
>NZ_JAOTGF010000036.1:0-9253 GCF_044427305.1 Streptococcus sp. 2021WUSS109 | reverse complement strand
GGCGGTCTCGCAGATCAAGTAAGCCAGTTTCTGGAAAACTTCTAGGTACTGTACAAGATTCTACTTTTTCAAATTCTAAATAATAGTCTTCATAACTCTCACCATCCAACAAGGGACAATTAAAACCTGGGTGACCCCCAATAAAGTAAGGTAGCTTTCTATGTCCCTCAAGGTTTTTCACCCGATATTCAGTTCGAATTGTATTGCCAAGTAGTGAGTAGTTAATGGAAAGTTCAAATTCAAAAGGGTAATTTTTGACAGTTTCCTCATTTGATGAAATAGAAAATTCCAAAGAGTTTTTGGTACTATTTACATTTTTGAACAGCATTTTTCTCACAAGTCCATGCCTTGGAATTGTGCCTGTAAATGTCAATCTTTCTGCAGGTTCATAGATAGCCCAATCATTTCGTAAACTTCCACAAATCGGAAATAGAACTGGTGCTTGACCGCTCCAATAGGTCGGATCTCCTTGCCAAAGATATTCGATACCATCCTTGTCTTTAATAGAAATAATTTGCCCACCTAATTCAGAAAATTGTACTGTTAAGTTCTCATTTTTTAATTCGAGCATAAAAACTGCCTCCCTTATATGAAAACAAGGATGCTAACTTGAGCTAGGCATCCTTGTATTAGTTTTATTCAATAACCTGTGTTTCCGCTACTTTTTTATACCAATAAGCACTTTTCTTTGGATAACGTTCTTGGGTCTCAAAGTCAACATAGAACAATCCATATCGTTTCTCGTATCCATTTGACCAAGAAAATACATCCATCAAGGACCAGATGAAATAACCTTTAACATTGGCACCATCTGAGATAGCATCTGAAATCACTTCTAAATGCTTTTTCACGTAGTCGATTCGACCATCGTCATAGACTGTACCATCTACAAACTCATCTTTATAGCCTAGGCCGTTTTCAGTGATGTAGATTTTCTTATAGTTTGGATAGTCATTTTTCACACGCATGATTTGATCATAAAGGCCTTGCGGATAGATAATCCAATCCCAGTCCGTTTTTGGAATATCAACTGGAGACTCTCTACGACCAACTCCCTTGATTTGATACTTAGAACTTCCCTTTTCACCTTTACCATTATGGATAATTTCAGTCTCACCGTCATGAGCCCTCATCCAATCACTCATATAGTAATTGATGCCCAAGAAGTCGTTCAAATCTTTTGCGGCATCTAAGGCAGCAAAGTCTTCATCACGAAGGTCTAATTCCCCACCATTTACTTTCAGAATATGACGAACCCCTTCAAGAGTCTTTTCAGAATAGTAACCCAAGTATGTAGCATCTAGGATAAATTTATTGTGAATAATATCTTCAAGTTCCGCTGCACGGACATCATCTGGATTGGTTGGATCATAAGGATATTTCGTTGGCAATGCATGTACAACACCAATTTCTCCGCTATAGCCAGCATCCTTGTAGAGCTTAACTGCCTTGGCATGTGAAACCATCATATTGTGATGAGATTGGAATACTTTAGCTAAATCATACTGAATACCTGGCGGGAACTTCCCAACAAGATACTGACCGTCACCAATTGGGCCGATTTCATTAAAGGTAGTCCAGTAATTAACTTCAGGGAATTCTTTGAAGCAAAACGCTGCGTAATTGACAAAGTGTTCAATGTTATCTCGATTTAGAAAGTCACCATTAGAATGTAGCGTTTCTGGTGTATCAAAATGGTGGAGCGTTACAAATGGTTCTACGTGACGTTTATGGCATTCCGCAAATAATTTATGGTAAAACTCTACTCCCTTTGGATTCACTTCTCCAAAGCCTGTTGGTAAGATACGAGACCACGCAATTGAAATACGAATGCCGTTTACCCCAAATTGTTCACTTAGTTCTAAATCAACTGGATAACGATTATAAAAATCAGAAGCTGGTTCCGCAGTGTACCAGTAATTATCTTCTAGATACTTATCCCATGCAACACGACCTTTTCCATCCGTCTGTGTAGCACCCTCTGCTTGATATGCAGCAGTTGCTCCACCAAATATAAAATCTTTCGGTAATGTTTTAACCATATGCCTACCTTCTTCTATCAAAAATAAATAAAGGGGTAGGAGTTGGAGATGATAACACCCTCCCCTTTTGATTAAGAACCTGTATTCACAAGTGAAGTGCTTGTATATAAGAGATAGTTTTTCGCTAATCAAGGCGGTTTTTTGAAGGAATACTGACTGTATTTTGAAAAAAACTAACGATGAGTAGCTGAAAAACTAGCCTTAGATGGAAGTGCTGAACTGTGAATGTAGGTTCTAAAACTGTTGTTTGACAAAGTCAAGAGCACCTTGACCATCACGTGTGAGTTTAATGTATTGAGCCCCTTCAGTTTTGGCGAGTTTAATGCCCAATGCATCGGTTTCTTGTTTAATGTCATCGTAGTTTGATGCTACTTGAGGTGCAAGGATGACTAATTGATACTCTGGCAAAATTTCACGGTGTGCCCCATAACTTCCTGCTGTAGCTGTAACTGGAACACCATATTCTTTTGCAGCTTTAGTTAGAGCGTTGGCAAGCAATCCGCTTGTACCACCCCCTGCACAAAGTACCAGAACGTTGGTTTGTTCAGAAATTTCGGTATCGACTGCAGCCTTTTCAAGAATAGCATCCGCTTTGGCAGTATTAAAGTTAGCCGCCACTTTCTCTTTCAAGCTATTTTCAACTTTCCCTGATTGTTCTTCAGCAAGAATTTGCTCATCGTAAACTTTCAAGAATGGATAATAGATAAGTACATCGACAACTACCAATAAGATAGCTAGTGCAAAGGCAAGTGGAGCAAAGTTTGTCCCCATTACAATCCCCAATGGTCCTGGAGTTGTCCATGGCAAGTTAACGCTGAAACTGTTCATTTTTAGCGTATCAACAAAGAACTTGAAAATCCATACGTTAGCAATTGGAGCTAAGATGAATGGAACAAAGAATACTGGGTTGAGTACAAGTGGTGCACCGAACAAGATCGGTTCGTTTACACCAAAGAAAGTTGGAACAACTGAAGCACGTCCAATTGCTTTATTTCGTTTAGACTTAGTCAACCACATAAACATGAATGGCACAACCAAGGTAGCACCTGTACCACCCATTGTCACGATAAACATTTGAGTACCTGAAGTCAGGATTTTGTCCGCATGTTGACCCGCCTGTAAAAGCTGGAAGTTGGTTTCAATATTAGCATAAGTAATGGCTGCAATTGCTGGTTCAACAATAGATGGACCATGAATCCCTACAAACCAGAACAAAGCATAGGCACCAAAGATAATTGTAATACCAACATAACCATCTGCAGCTGTAAACAGAGGCTCAAATAATTTCAGAATCGCCTCAGCAACGTTTGTTCCAAGGAATTGACGTGTCACAAGATCAATTCCATACAAGACAAAGATAGACAATGCATATGGAATCACATCTTTAAATGCCTGGGATACGTTCGGTGGAACTTCGTCTGGCATACGAATGGTGACATTGTTTTTCACACAGACCTTATAGATATTAACCGTAATGAAGGCTGCTAGAAAGGCTGTCAAAAGTCCCTTAGTTCCCATGTATCCATTGGCAAATCCACCTTCAATACCATCAGAAGCCAGTAATAAGAAACCTGAAATTGAGGCAATCATGGTTGAAATGAAGTTGATTTGATTGGTTTTTGGCAATTGACGGTTAAACGCATCTGTCAAAGATTTTGCGGTCGTTCCTGCAACTAAGACAGCTACAATACCCATTGTATAACCGTAAGGTTTCATGATAGCTGCAACTGCTTCATCTGACCAAGTAAAACCAAAGATATTAGGCACGAAAGCTACCAATAGAAAGATACTTGAGAACAAGATAACTGGCATGGCAGCGATAAAACCATCACGGATAGCCCTTAAATAAGGGTTTCTCGAAATCTTTTCAAAAAAAGGTTTCCCTTTCTCAATGAATTCAATCAATTTATTCATTACTTATCACCTCGTTTGTAAAGTTCAATCATATGACTCATCATATCTTTCAATAACAATGTCGTCATGAGATGGTCTTGACCATGCATGAGCGTCACACTAAAGGCTAAATCCTCACCAGCCGCTTCTTTCTGCAACAAACTTGTCTGAGCATGGTGGGCTTCAACAATACAAGCATTGGCCGCTTCAACTAGTTCTTCTGCTTTTGCGTAATCACCTTTTTGAGCAGCAGCCAGTGCCTCCATCAATCGAGAACGTGCATCACCAGCAAATGCAACAATCTCAAAACCTAATAACGTAATTTCTTCTCTGTTCATAATATGAACCTCCTTTAAAATTGAATTGATTTACAATAACCGTTGAATATGTAGTACAATATAGAACCTTTCACTATCATTTACTGGCTCATCAACCAATGATGTAATCATCTCAAAAATCTGACTTCCAACCTGATGGGCTCTTGGATTCTGGAGCTTGATGTACTGTTCCAAACTAGCAATCGATTCATTTGACTGATGGGATCTATCTAAGTAATTCAGAAAATAGGATAGGTGAATCATAAAGCGATCATAAAAATTGCTATTTTCTTTTGTGCGTTTAATCCCATTCTCCGTTAGAATTTGTTCAACATCTGTTATAATTTTTTTGCTGATGTCCTGTTCTTCACTTGTGGGATGAATGGTTTCACCCTTTGCATTAATTAAGTGAAGTGCAATTCTACCAATCTCATCATTCGGAAGCTCTTTTAGCAACTTTTCACGAAACATAGCTAAGGCTTCACGCGCCATTTTATATTCCAATGGATATTCGGCTAAAATATTGGGTAACTTACTTTCTTGATAAGTATTCTTTAAAACCGCCTGATAGGCACAATAGATATGATCTGTCAGTGTCACATAGAGATATTCTTGTACAGGGTAATGATAGGTTGCTACAAGATGATTGATAACCGTGTAGGTTGCAGAAATAAAATCTAAGGGAATATCTTTTAATAAGGTTAGAAAATTTTCTTTGGCTTCATCATTTTTTAGCGAAAAGATATTCTCTATCTTATCCTTAACAATTAAATCTCCCTTTTTCTTTTGAAAGGTTATACCTAAGCCCATCACGACTGCCTGTTCCCCATGTTCATTTTTTACCAGAGCAGCGTTATTATTTAGTGACTGTATAATCCTAAACATAAATCCCTCCTATATTTTTAAGCAAAAAAAGACTACAAACAAACCGAGAATATTCTACTCTCAAATCCATTTGTAGTCTTGCCTAATCGAATTAGTTACAATCCACTCTATTCTTATTGATGAGATTATTATAGCATATTCTCAGAAAATGTAAACCCTTTCTTTTAAGAAAATGGTTATTTTTTATATTATTTTTCTAGCCAAGAAGTAGCAGTTTGAGACAAGACGGCATCAAGTCCTTCAATATTTTCACGACCAATAGTTCGTAACCATTCACGTGCTGCTTCTTCTCCTTGTTCAATGTAAACTGGCACAACACCTGCCCATGTTGCACGACCGCAGAGAACACCATTAAATTTAGCACCTGCTTCATGTGCAAACACTAGAGTATCTTGGAAGAGTTTTGCAGAGACACCTGCACTTAGATAAATGTAGGGCAAATGAGTTGATGCTTCTTGTTGACGGAAATGTTCGGCTGCTTCGTCTTTTGTATAAACGACTTCCCCTGTTCCAAAGCCTTCTACAAAATTCATGTTCACAGGTACTTCTACCTTGAGAACATCTACTCCAAAGCGTTCGTTAGAAAATACTTTCATGGCTTCATTTACTTTTCTAGGTTTAACTTTAGCAAACTCAACGCTAGCATTGTCATCAATCGTCTCATCGTAGCTCAAAATTTCCAAGAAGAATGGTAACCCTTCAGCCTGACATTCTGAACCTAAGCGTTCAATATAGGCATGTTTTTGAAGATTGACGTATGGGTCTCCATCAACATCATAATAGAGTAGGAACTTGATAGCATCTGCCCCTTCTTCTTTTAGTCGTTTTACAGACCACTCTACTAGGCAATCTGGTAATCGACTAGTTGAGCTTGTATCATAGCCAGTTTTTTCATAAGCTAAGAGCAAACCGCACTGTTCGTCACGGGCGCGTGATGCTGGCAAACCAAATTCAGGATCTAACAGAATTGAGGAAGAAAACTGTGTTAATTCCTCTGAAACTAGTTTCTTTAGTTCTTCCATCTGCTCCACAGTAGGTTCTTCTGTCTGATGTTTTGCCATCATTTTTTTCAGGGCTCCACGTTGGTCAAAAGCTAAAGCTGAAATAATACCTGCTTTATTGCTTACTTTTTCCATGTATTTTCTTTTGTCTGCTGTTACTACCATATTATACCTCTTCGACTTCGATTTGAGAATACAACGATTCTGCATTTTCTAAATTGACGCAACCCGTCTGTTCTTCCTGGGCATTTAGCATGCCCAAAACATTAGCATTTTTTAATAATTCTGCTTCAGGTAAGGCATGTACCAAACTAGCTGCAATACCTGCAACAGTTGAGTCACCCGAACCTACTGGATTGACGACATTTATTTTTGGAATTTTCACACGATAGAACTTGTCATTGTGCTTGGCAAAAGCACCCTGTGCCCCTAATGAGACGACTATCCAATCAATTCCTTGGAAAAGTTGACCAGACAAAACTGATTTCAACTCTTGAATATCATCAGTAACTTCTTTACCAATCAGTTGTGATAACTCTTCTGTATTCGGCTTAATAATTGTCGGCTTCTGCTGGCTTTCTAAAACGTTTTTCAGCGCCTCACCAGAACAATCCAAAACAACAGCTACACCGAATTTTTTACAAAGTTCTACAATCTCAACATAATAATTGCTAGCAAGTCCCTTAGGCAAACTTCCTGAAATAACAACAACATCTACATTGTTCAGGATAATTTCAAGGTGTTCAATAAAATTCAAGGCTTCATGTTCTTGAATAGTTGGTCCTTGTTCTAAAATCTCCGTCTGTTTGCCATCATGAAGAACCGCAATACAGTTACGTGTTTCGCTCCCAATTTCCACAAAGGAATTTTTAATATCATTTCGAGTGAGTTGTTTCTTTACATAACTTCCAATCTCACCGCCAATAAAGCCTGTTGCTACAACATCTTCACCAATTTGTTTCAAAACTCGTGTGACATTTAGCCCCTTACCACCAGCTGTTTTTTGAACTTTTTCTACTCGATTGACCGTATCTAAATGAAAGGTATCCAATTGATAGGCAATATCAACTGACGGATTTAATGTGATCGTCAAAATCATGTGAGCCTCCTAGTCGTGGTATTCTCCACGATCCCACTTTTCAAGAAATTCCGTAAAGAACTCTGGATTAGCTTGCTCTTGATTGCGAGTTTCAACTGCAGCAATCTTTTCAATTAAACGTTGGTTTTCTTCAGTCGGCTTGTATTCTGCTTTAATGAAGGCTTCAATGATGTCGCACATGAGCAACTCACCTGTAATCTTTCCTCCAAAACCAATGACGTTGGCGTTTAACTCTTCTTTTGCATAGAGTGCAGAGGTCATATCACGAACCAGGGCTGATCGAACACCAGGTACCTTGTTTACAGCATTGTTGATTCCAACACCTGTTCCACAAATACAAATTCCCAAATCTGCTTGTCCGCTTGCAACAGCTTCACCAACTTTTTTACCAAAGATTGGGTAATGAGTACGAACATTGTCATAAGTCCCAAAGTCCAACACTTCATATCCTTGATTTTTCAAATAATCTACCACAGCGATTTTTTCATAGGTTACAATGTGGTCACAACCGATTGCAATTTTCATCTCTTATTCTCCTTTGTTTACAACAATTAGCACATTTTATTTAACATATCGACACGAATTTGGTGACGGCCACCATCATACTCACCTTCAACAAATCCTTTAACGATATTTTTAGCAATTCCTTCTCCTACAATCTCACTACCGATTGTAATAATACGCGAATTGTTGTGTCCTCTTGTCATATAGGCAGAACGTTCGTCTGAAACTTCTGCAGCAATCATGCCTTTGACTTTAGTTGCGGTCATAAATGGACCAACACCATAAGCATCAATCACAATGCCAAGATTTCCTTCCTGTTGATTAACTTCTGCAACTACTGCCAAAGTTGTATCAACAAAATCACTTCCATCACTGACATCTTTAAAGTCATATGATTTTTCTAGCAAATAATCTTTAATAACGTCTTTTAGTTTTGAACCCGCTGGATCAGCACCGATAATGATTGTCATAACCTATCTCCTAACAAAAATAGAAAGTTGTAGCCATATTTGGCAGAAAATCTTTGTTTTGCAAAACTTAGAAAAAGCGTTTTCGCTTTTTATGTTTAAATTATACAACCAAACAAACACGAAGTCAACATATTTTGTTTTATTTTTGTTTATTTTTTTCGCATGCAAACAAAAAACCAACATTTTACTGTTGGTTTTGATAACTTTATGATTTTGTAGAAATAATTTCAATGTGGTTATGTAATAATTGGTAGTTTTCATCATTCGCATTCATATCTGTCACTAGTACTGTCAAATCATTCAAATCACTAAAAGAAGTAAAATCATCTTTTCCAATTTTCGAGGCATCTAGCAGTAGATATTTTTCTAAAGAATGTTTAATGGCAATATTTTGCGTATAGGCTTCGGCTAGGGTAGAGGTCATGACATCAGTTCCCTTAAGTCCGTTACCTGAAAAGAAAATCTTGCTGAATCGCATTTTTTCTAAACTTGTATTGGTAATTTCTCCTACAAACGATTCTGTCACTTGGCGATATTCTCCTCCTAAGAGAAAGACTTGAAAATCCTCTGTCTTCTTTTGAGATAAGATGGTAAAAACAGGCATACAGTTTGTGATGACAGTGAGACGAGGATTTTTAATGGCCTCAGCCAGAAAGGCAACTGTTGTTCCTGGACCTAAAAATACCGTGTCTCCATCTTCTATCAGCTGTGCAGCTCTTTCTGCTATCTCTTGCTTTGCTTCCTTATTTTGAATGTGTTTCTCAGAATGAGAATATTCACGATATTGAAAAGCCTTATTACTTCTAGCCCCGCCATGGATTTTGGTTAAAACTCCTTGCTCTTCCAATTCTATAAAATCACGTCGAACGGTCATATCAGTAACATTTAGCAATTCAACAATCTCAGAAATTCGAATAGTACCTTTTTTGTTTACCAAACGTGTAATTTCTTCCAGTCGTTCTCGTTTATTCATGTTTAATCCTTTGTTGTTTTTTTACATTATATCAAAAATCAACAAGAATATGTTGGAATTTTGAACATT
>NZ_JAOTGF010000035.1:0-9527 GCF_044427305.1 Streptococcus sp. 2021WUSS109 | reverse complement strand
GTAAAAATGAGGACAGGGAAGCCTTTTTATTTTGTCCAAATAGCCACTATTCTGGCAAAAAGACGGACTATCAGACCAATAAACAGAAAAAGACAAACATCAAGCGAGATGTTTGTCTTCATTCTGAAATAGATTGGACAATGTCCAATCTATTTTAGTTTTTGCCAATAAGCTTTGTAGATATACAGTTGAAGAGTAGCTGATAGGATAAGCAGTAAGGTCATCAAGGCTGAGCTTACATAAGCTGCACCAATAGTGCCAGCTAATATGATGCTGAAAACTAGAATAATGGCTCCGAGAAACATTGTTCCTATGATTGATCCAGCAATCAACCATTGACCCGCTCCGCGACCAAATAACTGGTTACTATTTTGCCAGTTGAGCATGAGGAGTCGTTGGTCACGCCAGTAATAAATCTGACCAGTTAGCAGGGCTGAGATAATGATGCCGACTGTAAAGAAGAATGCTAGAATGAATTTGACTTTCATGAAACCTAGTGCCAAA
Organism: Streptococcus sp. 2021WUSS109; assembly: GCF_044427305.1. Classification (NCBI taxonomy): domain Bacteria; kingdom Bacillati; phylum Bacillota; class Bacilli; order Lactobacillales; family Streptococcaceae; genus Streptococcus; species Streptococcus sp. 2021WUSS109. The sequence continues at coordinate 9,023 of NZ_JAOTGF010000035.1, read as the reverse complement.
GCAAAGTAAAGTAGGGTCGGTAGTGCAAATTGCACGGCAGCCAATACCCAGAATTTTTGGATGATAAATTTTTTGAAACTTATAGGAAGTGTTCGAATGAAATGATAATTTTCCTTCTCCAATGACATGGCCACTCCGATGAAGGTTGTAGAACCAGCAAATAGACTGCCAAGCAAGAATCCAGCTAATAGAGCAATACCAAAGAAATCCCATTCAACTGAACTCAGACCACCATTCTCTGTGAAACGGCTAAAACTTGGAAAAAGAGCTACTCCCATGATGATTGGTTGTATCATGGTTTGGACCATGAGGTTGCTATCTTTAAGAGTAGATAGGTGGTGTTTCACTAAAGCCTGATTGAGATTGCTAGGAATCTTGGCAGATTTAGCATTATTGGTCCGTTTTGTCGAAGCATTTTCAATCGCCAAAACTTGATTAAAGTAGTTGGGAATGACAGTTTTAAACGCAAACACAATAAGACTAATCATCAAAATGAGAGGAAGTCCAAAATGAAGGAGTGTTTCTAGTGAGATAGTATGGCTGGCCAAGTAATGGAATCCAGCAAATATAGGTATGATAGGAAAATCAACAAAGCCACCAGATTCGAGTGAAACGGTCTGCTGAGATTGCAGGAACATGAGTGCAGCAAAAGCCAGCAAGGAAGAACCTGTCATCAGGATTGTAGAAATCAATGTTTTACGAGGGCTTTTTGTTAGAACCTCCCCAACAAAGTGCATGATAATCAGATTGACTAAATTAACTAAAATCCAGAGGATCAAAAAGGAAGGAATGGAAGCTAAGGCGAGGAGCGGACCGCCAATTTGCCAGTAAGTGATTAGAAGTAAAGACAGACATGGCATGAGGAAGGGTAAGACCATCCCTTGTGCAGAGAGGATTTTAGCGAGGAAGACTTCTTGTGGCTTCAGGGGAAGTGCTAAATACAACTTTGTATCCTTACTATCGTAGAAAACGGAGAAGAAACCTGTAAAACCGTAGACAATGGCAATAATGGTAAAGAGCGCTAGTTGCAGAGAAAAGAAACCGATGGACTGACTATAATCTACTCCCATGAAAAAGACAGAATAGAGGAGTCCAAAACACAAAATCATAAATACTTGTTGCAAGAGGACACTTTTATAGGCTGAAAAGGAGGCGTCTTTGCGCTTGCTTTGTTTCTTCTTGACGGAAGCTAGAAGTTGAGGATTGGAATAAAGAATATTAATCTTTACTAGTTCCCAAATGATGGATTTACTCATACTTCCTCACCTGCCTTCACTTGTTGGCGTCCAGCTAATTCCAAATAGATGGTCTCCAAATCTTTATCTGGATACTGTGATTTGAGTTCATCTAGACTTCCTACGAAAATGAGTTGCCCTTTTCGGAGAATAGCAATGCGGTCACAGAGTTGTTCAGCTACTGAAAGGACGTGTGTAGAAAAGAGAACGGTGTGACCAGATTGAGCATGTTCTTTCATCATTTGTTTTAGGTCGAAAGAGGCCTGAGGATCCAGTCCAGTTAGGGGTTCATCCAAAATCCAAATATCAGGGTTAGGGATCAATGCACCAATAATAATGGTTTTCTGACGCATACCGTGTGAAAAACTATCAATAGGCTCATGCTGGCGTGCGGTCATATCAAATAGACTAGATAGTTTAGCGATACGGTCATCAACTGTATCCTTTTCTACACCATAGACCTTGCCCATAAAGTGCCAGTATTCAAAAGCTGTTAAGTGTAGGAAAATATCTGGCGAATCTGGAACATAGGCTATCCGTTTTTTGACTTCATCACGGTTCTCCTCTAGGTTTAAACCATCAACAGAGATAGTTCCATAACTGGCTTCGATTATTGAAGTCAATAGACTGATTGTCGTTGTTTTTCCTGCCCCATTGTGACCAATTAAACCGAAAATCTCGCCGCTTTCAATTGTCAAATTTAGGTCATCAAGTGCGATTGTTTCACCGTATGTTTTTGTGATATGGTCAAATTGTATCATAGTAACCTCCTTGTTATTCGTGAACTAAAAGTAGGAGCTTGCTAGGTATTCCGAGCCTTATTCCAATGTTCTTCGAATAATATATACAATTAATTACATTTATTATACTGCTGAATTAGTACAAAAGCAATAGTTTCTATCAATATTTTTGTAGTATAGATGGGATATATTCCAAGAAGTCGAGTGTAAAAAGGAATGCAATAAGCTTGATTATCAGAAAATTTGTTATAATGTCCACATCTCACCGAGCAGTCCGTTAGCTATTATTTTACGAGCGGGTTTTAGTTTGCTCGTTTTATAGTTCTCCGATAAATCGATAATGTAGTTCAATCGTAACTTGGCGATTTTTGCCACGTCCAGTTGGTTGGTGAATGACGATTTTATCAATCAGTTGTGTTGTCAAGTTCTCAAGTTCTCAAGTTTGGTGTGTTGGCGAATAGTTCGCATAAACTTGTCAGTGTTTTTCGTAGATTCGGTCTGGCTAACCAGAACCTCTTTGTTTAGCTTGGTTGCGTTTATTTTTATATGAGTCTTCTAAATGATATATACCCTTCATCAAAGTATGTTTCAAAATATAGGCACCAATAATCAATCCGATGACGAGGATTACATAAAGTGTTTCTGCATTCATTTTTAATCTCCCAAATAATTTTAGTTTGTTGTATGGTATTGGATGACGCGACGTTCAACCGTTGCATTGCTATCAAGTTTTTTGATAGCTCGCTCGACTTGAGTCAATAAGACATTGTAAGGATTTTCTATAATACTCTGATCACAATTATATGTGTTGGTGATAACAAGCACATACGCTTTTTCTTCATTTCTAATTTCAGACGCTAAAAGAGCGAGAACATAGCTTTCCTTGACAATGATATTGTTCGTTATTTTGAAAACAACATCACCGTCATCTGTTACGTTTAGCAGTTGGATATGGTTATCTTTGAAACTCCCCATATCCAATACGGATAATATCTCTTGAACAGAACTAATTTTGCTCGAAAAGAAGCAATGCTCTTGAGATAGAAATAATTTATCTCGCGATTCGATAGCTCCTTGATTGAGTAGCTCATCTCGGCGTTGCCCTATGAAGAAATTGCGGATACAATAGATAAAAATACCTATTATACAAGCAATTATTATCTTTTCCATAAAATCCCTCCATTTTTTCTTCAAAATCCCTGCTACAATAGGGTTTGAGTGTGTTTTAGTGAACGGTCGTTAACTAAAACAATGAAAAATCAAAAAATGCCGACTTGGCAAGGCTTCAAAAACCCCGTCAAATCAGCATTTCTAATATTTTTATTGATAACTTTAATTGTTTTAACAAACGACCGTCTACTAAAACTTTTCACGATTTTACTTTACTGTTTTTTCTAGCTTTTGTCAACGATTTTTGGGTTAATTTTTCTGTTTATTTGGATATTATTACGCTTCAGGACGCTATAAATGGTAGCGGTAGAAATCTGGAACTGGCTGGCGAGGTCTCGAACGGTCAGCTCTTCTTCCAGATAACTTATAATAACTTGCTTTTCTTTCGATTTTGATATACCTTCATTTCCTAATTTCACACCTCGTTCTTTAGCTTTACGCAGTCCGTCTTTGGTGCGTGCCGAAATAGCTTGAAGCTCCCACTCTGCCACATAGCCCAATATAAGGCAGAAGAACTTGCCGGTCAGTGGTCTGTTTCAATTTGTTCGTGAAGAGATTGAAGGCGGATATTATAGCTGGTTAGTTTCGAGATGATAGCAGACAGGTGGAGCATTTTTCTGGTTAGGCGGTCTAGCTTATACACCACAAAGCTAGTTTTTATGCCGCTGTCGGTACATTCTTTGGCGAGTTTGAGAGCTTTTTGAAGTTGTGGGCGGTCCAGATTCTTTTTCGATGTAGAGTTTGTCGCAGAAGTTCAGGGCTTCTTTTTGAATTTCTAATCCCAGTTCTTGGCGGTTGTCTGTTGAACTAACGCGGGCGTAGCCGATAACGACAAAGCCGCTTTCTTGATGTGCTTAATGATTTTCTTCACATTTTACTATTGTAGCAGAGTGGTTCTATTTTAGAAGAAAATTATAATTATGTAATAATTTTTTAGATTTCTTGTATATTAAAAAGATGTTTTTGTCCCTATAACATTGACTTTGTCCCAAAAGATTGTTATTATATTTCTAGGAGGATAGACAGATGAAAAAAAAACAAGTGATAAACCTTATTAGATATTTTACAGAGGGCAATACTTTTGGATTTAGAACTGAAGCTTATGAGATAGCTAAAGCATTCGACAAAGCGGGGGATCACCAATTAGCAGAATATATTATAGCAATGCTTTCAGAAAACAATACATTTATTCCACAAGTAAGTGAAGAAAAATTTGAATCACTAAGAAAAATTCAGTTGACAAATTTCAACCCTTTACCACTTCCAGAAGCTATATCTTCAGATGTTATAGGAGTGGTGAACGCCGTGCGACGAAATATTGGGGTAGATAAATTTCTGTTTGAAGGTGCACCTGGGACAGGGAAGACAGAAACAGTAAAGCAGATTGCTCGCTTGCTGCAAAGAGAGCTATATGTTGTAGATTTTGAAACTATTATTGATAGTAAACTAGGTCAAACTGCAAAAAATATAGCTAATTTATTTAAAGAAATCAATAGTTTTACACACCCTGAACAAACGCTTATCTTGTTCGATGAAATTGATGCTATTGCATTAAACAGATTAGATAATAATGATCTTAGGGAGATGGGGCGTGCAACTACAGCAATATTAAAAGGGATGGATACGTTGAGAGACGGAATTGTTTTGATTGCAACCACTAATTTATTTAGCGCTTTTGATAAAGCTCTAATTCGAAGATTTGATGCAGTTATTAATTTTAATCGATATAGTCAAGAAGATTTATTGGTGATTGCGGAATCTATGATGTCAACTATTTTGAACGATTCAAAGCATTCTGGTAAAAATGTGAGACTTTTTAAAAAGATAGTTGCGCTTTGTTCCCCTATTCCATATCCTGGGGAGCTTAAGAATACCTTGAAAAGTGCAGTCGCATTCAGTAGTCTAACAGATAAGTTCGACTATTTACGACGATTATTTTCAATTTTTTATAAACCGGTTGACAACACAACCTTAAAAGAGTTGAAAGAATTAGGTTTTACGGTAAGAGAAATCGAAATTTTGACAGGAATATCTAAAAGTCAAACAGCTAGAGAATTAAAGGAGGATTGATATAGATGAATGATCTTTTACAATTGAAAGGGCGTTTTGAGCAACGATCGAGTAGTAGTAAGCCAGGAGCACCCAAACTCTTATCCAATAAAGTTGTGACGATTAATGAGTTAGTGGAGTTAAGAAATCAGCTAGAGTCACTAAGACAATACTGGGAAACTGTTACCTATTTTGAAGGAGCTTTTATAACAATTGTTTATAAAGACATAGTAGCTAAGAGTCGGCGAGCAAAAGAGCTATTAAAGAAGAATAGTCGTACTTTTCCAAATGATCTAATTGTTGGTGCTCGTTATATAGAAGGTGACAAGATACGACATGCCATTACTTACTATGTTGATAACAATACTATTGTTGAAACAATAAATAAATTAGACTTAGCGATAGAAATTCTTGATGAAGAATTTTCCGGCAAGATTACTACAGAAGTAGTTGATGCAATAAATGCTAAGTTGTATCCATATGGAAGTTCTAAGTTATCGAAGACAACATTCTTACAAGTCATTGTTGATGTTAGCTCTATCGCAGAGTTCACTATTCCAGAGGCAAATATTGATTCAGGGCAACTGTCAATTGTTAGTGTGTTTAAAACGGAACTACAAACGTCCGAACTGCTTCGTAGATTGGGCTTAGATATTTCTATCGGTAGAGTAATAGATGATTCAACCATTTTATTAACTCCGGATGAGATTGCCTTAATAATGGAAAAGGCACCTTATCTCATATCTATGGCGACAGTGGATTTATCTCAATTAGATATTCTGGATTTTGATGAGGCAAAATCGAGCCAAATATTGTCAATTCCAAATCCTACCAATGAGCCTATCATCGGTGTTATTGATACTTTATTTGATGAGAGCGTTTATTTTTCGAAATGGGTAAAATATGAAGATAGAGTTGATAGTCAAATTGAAAAAATGTCAAGTGATTATGAGCATGGAACGGGCGTATCATCTATAATTGTTGATGGGGCTTCAATTAATCCGGATCTTGATGATAATTGTGGTCGTTTCAGAGTCAAACATTTTGGTGTTGCTACAAGCAAACAATTTAGTTCCTTTACCATTATGAAACACATAAAAGAGATAGTTGCTGAAAATAGAGAAATTAAAGTTTGGAATTTATCTCTTGGTTCTGCACTTGAAATTCATAAAGATTTTATCTCTCCTGAGGCGGCAATATTGGATAAAATTCAATACGATTATGATGTTATATTTGTTGTTGCTGGAACAAATAAGCCATCAGATTCGAATAGCCCGATGTTAATTGGAGCACCAGCAGACTCAATAAATTCACTTATCGTTAACGCAGTAAATAGGGAAAATATGCCTGCTTCATATTCCAGAATAGGTAAAGTTCTATCTTTCTTTAATAAACCAGATGTTAGTTATTATGGTGGAGATGGTAGAGATAGAATTAGGGTATGTTTCCCTTTAGGAGAAGGTTTTGTTAAGGGAACTTCATTTGCAGCGCCTTGGATTACGAGGAAAATTGCATACCTCATACATAAAGTGGGATTAAGCAGGGAAGTTGCTAAAGCATTAGTGATTGATTCAGCTATATCTTGGAGCCAAAATATGGCATCTTCAAATGTTATAGGTTACGGTGTTGTTCCTCAAGATATTAATGAAGTAATAAATGCAAAAGATGATGAGATAAAATTCATTTTGACTGGGGAATCTCTCAAGTATGATACATATAACCACCAGTTACCAGTTCCTATTGTAAATGGACAACATCCTTTTGTTGCTAAAGCGACACTCTGTTATTTCCCAAAATGTTCCAGAAATCAGGGAGTTGATTATACTAACACAGAATTAGATATTTATTTCGGAAGAATGTTGCCTAATGGTAAAGGTATTAAAACAATAAATGACAATAAGCAAAGTGATAATGTAGCACTCCACGAAGAAGATGCGCGGGAACAATACAGAAAATGGGATAATGTAAAATCAATTATAGAATATGTTAAACCACGTGGACGTGCGAAGAAAGCTTATGATAATGGCTTATGGGGATTCAGTCTCAAGACTAAGGAGAGATTAAATACTGGAGATGGAGAAGGGCTAAAATTTGGAATTGTTGTCACTCTTAAAGAAATCAACGGTATAAACAGGATTGACGACTTTATAAACCAATGCTCAATGCGTGGCTGGTTAGTGCAAAGAATTGATGTGGAAGAACTGATTCAAGTTCACAGTATTGCTGAAGAAGAAATTAGTTTTGATGAGTAACGAGCGTCAAAAGTGTTCCTTTATATTTGGTAAATATTGTAGTATTTTTATTTGAATCGGTTAGAAATTAAATTAGAAATTATTAAGAAAGTGTGGATAATGAATGGAAAGCTTTACAATTGAATTTGAAGCCGATTCAGATGGCTATTTTACTTATGAGTGTCCATTTTGCGAAGAGCAATTTAAGCTATTGGCTTCCGAGGTGCAAGATGGAGATTTGGAACTCGAGGAACTATTTTGTCCGTATTGCGGATTAGTTGATAATGCTGATAAGTTCTATTCAAAGGAAGTATTAGCCTATATTCAAAATTTCGCCGAAGAATGGATGATTAACACTATAAATAAGAGTTTTGGTTCAATCAAAAGTTCAAAAAATTTTAAGGTTGACTTCAAGAAGATAAAGCATAACTCCATTGCTAAACCATCTGAAATAGACTCCGTTGAGGAAGTATTTACTTGTGAAATGTGCGAAAAACATGAAAAAGTTTTATTCAGTGCAGGAGCTTCAAAAGTTTTCTGTGCTTACTGTGGAGGTGATTTATGATGGAAGAATTACAAAAATATAGGAAAATCAGTTTAGATTTCAGAAGAAATTCATCAAATATGTTGAATACAAAGTATAATGATGGCTTACTATATCTCATCAGATTTAAAGAATTTATTGACAAGAACGATATTATATGTCAAATTTTAGAAGACCTATGGACTGATTTACCGAAAGACTTTAATGAAAAGCTCGTATCGGAAGATAATAATTCAGGATGGAGCAATTTCAGTATTCCCATAGATGAATCGAAACATTTAAAACTTTGCTATGATTATTTGAATAAAATTATAGAAGATGACGTTGATTTAGCAGAATTATCTTGTGCATTTCTTTTAACTTCTTCTAAAAAATTTAATGATAAAATACGAGAGTTTTTGAAGAAAGCGTTCAAACCCTTAGTTGACTATATCAACGATCAATTATCTCAAAAAATAATAGAATTAACCGGAGTAAATCAAGCCATGTCTCAAATTACACAAAATATTGAAAATAATTACGGAACAGCTTCAGCAGTGGGAACTGGAACTATATCATCAATAAATAATGTCTCTACGACGGATATTGAAACTTTAAAAAATCTCTGTTCAAATATTTTGAAAGATTTAACTGGATTAAATATGTTGTCTGAGGATGATAAGGAAGTGATTATTGATGATATTGAAACGATTCAATCGCAAGTCGTTTCCGATAGACCTAAGAAAATAAAGCTTAAGAAAGCGTGGTCTTCAATTCAAAGTTTTCTCCCTAAAATCCCAGCAGGAATACCTGTCACATTACAATTAATAGAACTGGGTGAGAAATTATCCGCACTATTTTTTTAGTACTATAATCTCTTATTGTGGGATATATAAAAATCACGGACTATTCCGTGATTTCAGAATGAAGACAAAGTCGTTAGAATTATATTTCTAACGGCTTTTTCATATGTAAAGTAGTATAATAGAGATAGGAATACTAGCTAATAAGCAGAGGGAGAATCGCTATGTTACACAAAGAAAATCCAGACTACAATCGCGGTCAATTTGGTTTC
>NZ_JAOTGF010000034.1:0-10389 GCF_044427305.1 Streptococcus sp. 2021WUSS109 | reverse complement strand
TGTGATAAACTTTCATTATCCTCTCTCATGAGGTACCTCCTATTTGATTTGATGTAGTGGCGGGGAAACCACTTCTATCTTATCACTTTGGGAGGTTTTTTTAATACCTCGCTAGAAGCTCTACTGAACCACTAGCATAGCTAGTGGTTTTCTGGGGACAAAAAGAGGAGCGACTAGCTGTCACTCCCGAATGATTTCATCAGTTGAACACTTTCTGCAAGACTTCGCCAATGGTTGTCACGCCGACAACCGTGATTTCCTTGGGCACCTTGATTCCTGTCAGGGAATTTTTAGGGGCATAGACCTTGGTAAAGCCTAATTTAGCGGCTTCGTTAATCCGTTGTTCAATCCGATTGACGCGGCGGATTTCCCCTGTCAGACCGATTTCGCCTATAAAGCACTCTTGTGGGTTGGTTGGCTTATCCTTGTAACTGGAAGCGAGGGCAACTGCGACCGCAAGGTCAATAGCTGGCTCATCCAGTTTGACACCGCCTGCTGACTTGAGGTAGGCATCTTGGTTTTGGAGGAGCAGGCCTGCCCGTTTTTCCAAAACTGCCATAATCAAGCTGGCACGATTGAAATCCAAGCCTGTCGTGGTCCGCTTGGCATTGCCAAACATGGTCGGCGTCACCAGAGCCTGCACTTCCGCAAGGATGGGGCGGGTGCCCTCCATGGTCACGACAATCGCAGAGCCAGTCGCCCCGTCCAGACGCTCTTCCAGAAAGACCTCACTTGGATTGAGAACTTCGACCAAGCCTTGTGACTGCATTTCAAAAATACCGATTTCGTTGGTGGAGCCAAAGCGATTTTTGACCGCCCGCAAGATACGGAAGGTGTGCTGCCGCTCGCCCTCAAAATAAAGAACGGTGTCTACCATATGCTCCAAGGTCCGAGGTCCAGCCAGGGTGCCTTCCTTGGTCATGTGGCCGACGATAAAGGTTGCGATATTGTTGGTCTTGGCAATCTGCATAAGCTCATTGGTCACTTCACGGACCTGACTGACAGAGCCTTGCACGCTGGAGATGTCAGGGCTCATAATGGTCTGGATAGAGTCGATAATCAGGAAATCTGGTTTTATCTTCTCAATCTCGGTCCGAATGCTCTGCATATTGGTCTCCGCATAGAGATAGAACTCGCTGTCAATGTCGCCCAAACGCTCGGCACGGAGCTTAATCTGCTGGGCAGACTCTTCCCCGGACACATAGAGGACGGTACCAATGGTCGAAAGCTGGGTAGAAACCTGCAAGAGTAGGGTGGATTTGCCAATTCCTGGATCGCCTCCGATCAGGACCAGACTCCCCGGTACCACACCGCCACCGAGGACGCGGTTGAACTCCTCCATGTTAGTCTTAGTGCGAGCCACTTGAATAGAGGAAACTTCATTGAGTTTCATGGGACGGGTCTTCTCACCTGTCAGGCTAACCCGCTCGTTCTTGACTTCAGCGACTTCCACTTCCTCGACAAAGCTAGACCAGGAGCCACAGTTGGGGCAACGGCCCAGATACTTGGGCGAGTGGTACTCGCAAGATTGACAGACAAAGGTTGTTTTTTTCTTAGCGATGGTCATTTCCTCCTATAGATTGTATTCTAGGATTTCGCAGTAGGCTATGGTTTCTTTGGGAACAAACTGGCGTATCAGCATACCGTGACAGACGATAGCGATTCGGTCATAGGCTTTGTATTTTTCAAGGGCCTGTAAAAATCGCTCTCTCATCTCCGCAGCAGTCTCATAGCGAACAGGTGAAGACTCAGGCACCGCTCCGCTATTTTCCAAAAATAATCGATGAGCTAAGACAGCCTCATCTTGACTGGCATTTTGTCCCGTCAGGTCTGGTCGCCACTCATGAAAAAAGGGCTCGACCAGAAGAGGCAGTTGGTTGGCATGAGCAATGTAGGTCGCAGTCTCCAAGGCCCGTGTGACGCTTGAAGCAATGACTACTTGAGCTTGGGAAAAGATAGGATTACTAGCAATTTCCTGAGCTAAAGTCCGCCCCTTTTCAGTCAGGGGAGCCAGATCCCGTCCAAAACCTGCATACAGCCGAGGATTATCATGCTGGTCAAACATACTGTAGCTAGGCTCGGAATGCCGCACAAAGAGAATCTGCATAGTAGCCTATTTCCCAGTCGATCCAAATCCACCTGTCCGAACACCATCGGCCTGATCGCCGTCAGCCAAGAGGAAGGGGGCAAAAACAGCCTGTACGATTCGCTCGCCAGCTTCCACCACAACGGTTTCTTCTGTGATATTTCGCATCTGGGCAAAGATATGACCTTCGTTGGCTGGGTTGCCGTAGTAGTCCCCGTCGATAACCCCAACCGAGTTAATCAGGACCAAGCCCTTCTTGCGAGGGTTGGACGAACGGTCATAAAGATAGAGGACCTCATTGGCCTGCATATAGGCCTTTACACCTGTTGGAACCAGCTTAATCTCACCTGGCTCTAAGCTAACCCTCTCCGCAGCTTTCAGGTCATAACCTGCTGCATGAGCGGTCTCACGTTTTGGCAATAAATTTTCATCAGTAAACTGGCTGACCAGTTCGAATCCACGGATTTTCATAATATTCTTTCTTTTATCCTTTCAAAACGTTGATTTAATAAGGTTTCTAGCACCTTGTAAAAAGTTGTTTTTGTAATTTGTGGACCATTTTGTACACCTAGAGATTATTTATGGCTTTTTCATAATATGAAACTGCCTCTTTTTCTTTATCTTTTGATAGGTGCCCATAAGTGTCTAAGGTCATTGAAATGTTAGAGTGTCCAAGACGATATTGGAGTTCCTTGTAACTAATACCAGCGTTCAGCAGTAAACTAGCGTGAGTATGGCGGAAAGCGTGACAAGTAAAGCGAGGAATACCCAAGGCCTTACACCGACGGTTTATAATTTCTTGTAGTGAAATCCGTGGGAGGTATTCCCTAACCGTTGTAGCAAAGACAACAGAGGGAGCGCACGCGCCGACCTCAAGAAACATCAAGCGTTGGCGGTTGCGATATTGTTTCAGTAAGAGAGCTGTTTTTTTGTCTATGCTGATGATACGAGTACCTGCCTTTGTCTTTGTTGTCCCGATTATATGCAGTTCCATGCTATAGGTTTTACTGATCGATATTGTGCCAGCTTCTAGATCAATATCAGACCACTCCAGGGCAGACAATTCACCAATACGGCAACCAGTGGCCAGTAATAACTTAAAAATAACATATTGGTAATACTTGCTAAAGTTGGTACTTGCCAATTGTTCAGCATGATCAAGAAACTGTTTTAGGTGTTCAGGTTCGATAAACCTGACCGCCTCACGTCCCTTTTTCTGCTTTTTGGGTAAGATAACATCACGAGCTGGATTTGTGGCCAGAACTTGCAACAGTACCCCATGTTGTAAAATTCTATTATTGATTGAATGAATAGCTTTAAAATTTACCAACTTAGGAGCCAGACCATTAACAAACTGCTGAATGGTGGCTGGTACTATCTTATCTAGTTTCATTCCTCCAAATATTGGAATAAGGTGGTTATATAGTTGCCTTTTGGTTACTACAAAAGTCTGAGGCTTTACTGTTAACTTGTAACTTTCTAGCCAAAGGTCAGCTAATTCTTGATAGGTTTTTACTTCTACTTCCTTTTTTACCGTTGAACCATTTTTGGCAAACTCAATAGGCGCGTGCTTTGCTTTCTGTTTAACCTCCGTTTTTGTCCTACCTGTTACGCTAGTTTTTACTTTCTTTCCTGTAATGGCATCTACCCCAAGATAGACACTTGCACGGTAAACAATGCTACCGTCTTTTTTTGTTACTTCAATAATCTTCATGATCATAAACCTTTCCATCAGCAGGCAAGCTGTTATTAAAAAGATTTTAGAATGTTTTAGGTTTATATCATGCGTAGGCTTACGAGAATAGCCCTAATTTCGTTTGTTTTTGGTGGGTAAGGTAAATTATACCAGTTAAGAGTTAAAAGCGAATACAGGCGATTTTGGAGCGTTTGACAGGGTTAGAAATGGTTAGATTTTAGAGTACACACGCGCCGAATGCTAAGGTTTGCTAAGGTATAGCCAATATATAATACATTGCGCCGTTTCACGACCGCAGACAGTTTACTAAAATATCTAACTTGTTAAAACTTGACTTTTTTCAGCTATTAACAAAACCTAACTTTTTCAGCTATTGAGTTTTGTTGAGTTTTTCCAGCTACCTACAAAATCCGACTTTTTTCATGTTGACTAATGTTGACTTTTTTAACTACCAACAAAAACCTACATTTTCATCTACTGATAAAAACTGACTTTTTTAATGCGGACTTTTGCGGACTTTTTTTCACTCCACACAGTCCACTAGAAAGCCCCTAGGCGCGTGGAATAGCTCAGTAGGGTAAATGCACCAGAGAAGTGTTTGAACGTGGTGAGGGCTAGTCTTCATCAGGTTCAATCAATTTTGTCATATCTATATAGTTTGGTTCAATTTCACCCAATGTCATTTTTTTCAATGCTCCTGTATTTATTAGTTCAGAAAGACTTTCAGGCGATTCTATCAATTCCTTGAAATTGTTATGTACCCATACATCGATATTTTTTTTAATTTTTTTAGTCCGAAGTGGCTTTGGAACGATGGACTGAATCTTGTCAATCAAATCAAATATTTGTTTTTTTGTTTCCTTTTTTGATTCATCGGAGTTATAAAGTTTATAATCTAATTCCCTAGCTATTTTTGTGACTTCGGCTTCTGCTTGTTTATGAACAAATTCTAATTTTTTATAAAGTTGTTCATCCATACCTTCACGTAATATTTTTTTTAGTTTGTAATTCTTCTGGTACATCATCAAGCTGTAATTGTAACGAATTTCTATTTCGCTAGTGGTTACTGTTCTGTAAAACATATCTTCGATTCCTGAAACACTGAATGCTTCATAGCTCGCCCTTAATGCTGATTCATTTGTCCCATCTAATCCATTGATAATATCTACAACAATATCTGAAATTTTTTCTATGAGTTCATCATTATAATCTGAGGTAAGCAAATGTGGAAAGTCTTTCACCTCTTTTTGTACAAGTTCAAAGACACGTTTTTTCTTATTTTCATCAGCAAAACTATAGAATTCAAACCCCAACAAAATAGACTCAATGAGATTATTAACGTTTCCATATAGAAGTTCATTTACAGTCATTTGACCTAATTCAGAGATTTTTTTAAGATTCTCTTTATTCGGTAAATTCCTTCCTTTTTCCCAGTTATTAACTGTTCCCTTGGAAGTTTCAAAACGTTCCCCGAACTTCTCCATAGATTCACCTAATGAAAGGCGGATTTGTTTGATTCGTTCCCCTACTTGAACATTGTTATTCATAACGGAAACACCTCCTAATAACTACATAATAAACTTTTTTTTTTAAAAAGTAAAGAAAAGTATTGATTTATTTTTAAAAAGGTGTTATAGTCTAGGTATGCAAAAGTAAAGGAGGTGATTTAATGACCAGAAAAAACAAAATTCGAGGTTATCGAAACATGTTGGGGTTGACACAGGAACAACTTGGAAAAAAGTTAGGAATGACAAAACAAAGTTATCACAATAAAGAAGTTGGTAAAAACTCTTTTAGCGATGATGAAAAGTTAAAGTTTAAACAGCTACTTCTACCATTGTTCCCTGATATTACACTAGAAGACATATTTTTTTAATTTAAAGTATGCAAAAGTAAAGAAAGAGGTAGGAAAGCATGGAATTAGTTTACATGGACGGACGGAAAGAGCCGTACACAACAAGCGAGATAATCGCAGAATGTGCTGGAGTACAACACCACACTATTACACGCCTATTGAGAAATCATAAAGAACGATTTGAGGCGTTTGGATTTTATGGATTTGAAATCCATAAATTAGACGGAAAAGGTAGACCAAAAAAGGTTTATCACTTAAATGAACAGCAGGCTACTTTGCTGATCACTTATCTGGACAACACACCGCAGGTTGTCAAATTCAAAACAAACCTAGTTCGAGCATTCTTTGAAATGCGTGATGAGGTGGCAGAGTTTCGCTACCAGAGGGCACTGGAGAAGCCCAAACGTAAAGCACTACATGAAGCTATTGAAACATGGCAGGAAGCCCCAAAACACGCGCACAGCACGGTTACAAACTTGCTACTAAAAGGCGCTAGCGGATTGAATAAACGCCAGCTAATGGCACACCGTGGCGGACATAATGGCATTGACAGCCTAACCAGTCAGGAACTTATCAAGTACCAGGCGCTAGAAGACATGGCTATTGCTATGATAAACCTAGGCATGACATACCAAGACATCAAAACTATGGTATTCAGACCACTGAAAAACGCACCACAAGGCGCGTGAGAGCAACAAAAAAAGGCTTAACGGGGACCAACCAGCAAAGCCTTTTAACCACTAACTAAAACAAAATTAACAAGCAGGCAAGCTGTTATTAAAAGGGTTTTAGTAAAGATTTAATAGCTAGATTATACCATATCTAGGACATTATGACCATACAGAGGGCGCTAACCCTTAAAACTGGAGTAGAAAAGTATTAGGTGCTGGTATCGCCATTAGGTTGTCATGGACCCAGGGCAATCTAAACCACCCTAAGAAAATTACATACAGCAAGGCTATTATTTTGGCACAGGCTTACACGACCACAGGGGCAACCTGGTAAGTCTGGGGCGGTTATCCGCTGGGGATAGTCTAGGCTAACAAAGAAATGTATAAAGAAAAAAGTATAGTAAAGAAATCAAGCCTTTTACAAACAGGATAAAGCCCACTAGGGTCATTACACAGACACAATAAAAGAAACAGAGGTAAGAACTACATGAAAGACAATAACAGAGAAACGATAATCCATTTTGAAATGTCTAACCAAGAATACGCACCCGTGAAGAATGCAATATCGGAAGAGCTGAAGGCAGTCATCAGCAAAGTATATCAACTAGACCATGAAACAGGCTGGACATTGCACTATCTAACCGACATCATGCTGAACCACTTTCATGAGGACGTGGCACGAGTTCCATATGGCAATTTGACACCGGTTGAACACAGTTTGAACAGTATAACTCACCGAGTCGAGAGCGCAAGGGTAGCACTCTTGAAAGCTGGATATGAAGACAAGATTGAAGTAGGTAATCCTATGTGGTACTTAAAACTAATCTTACAAGATTTTGAGCATATAAAAAAGGAGATGAAAAATGCAAGAAATGACAATTGAAACAGCGTTAACGCTTATCGCAATACTAACACCGCTGAATATCTTTCTATGGCTACATCTAGGAACGTATCAGCTCCATAGCAAGCCCAAAATCAAGCCAGAGGGTAATCATACCAGACGGCTGACAAATGCGAATTATGGGGCTTATATTCAATCACAGAGCAGATATTACAATTAGGGGGTTGGACATGAGGAAACTAGACCAGATAGTTGAGGAAATCAAGGAGCAACGCCCAGCACTCTATGGGCTTATCATTGGCATTATAGAAAACAAGATACCCAAAGAGGAAGAAGAACGTTTTTTGACACTATCCCAAGAAGAAAGAAAGCAATGGATCATTGACTGGATGAATCTGCTGGAGGTGCAAGCATGACAGAAAACAAATTACCAGGACATCTAAACAAAGTTTTCAAGCTACTACCGCTTGGCGTGGACTTACCAATCACCGCCTCAGACATTGAGAAGCTGACAGGCCTAGACATCCGAACCATTAGGGAACATATCCGCCAACTTATAGTTGATTATGGTATTCCCGTTTGTGGCGGACGAGATAACAAGCTAGGGGGCTACTATATCCCCCAGAATGAAACTGAGCGACTTGCTGGAGTGCTACCGCTCCAACGTCAATACGACCAGGAACATAAGCGTATTCACGCGCTTTTGACTGCTGACTTAGAAGACTGGAGGAAGTATAGAGATGTTTAGCCTAAGCAGAGAGAGCGAGCAAGATCTAACTAATGGCTTGCTGGATATGGTTGGAAAGTACCTGGAGGCGCGTGAGAAAGTCAAACCAAGGACACTTGGACTAATCACAGCCCAACAGGTTAAAGATGAACTAGGCATAAAGGATAAGACCTTGAAACGCTGGGAAGACAACGGGCTAAGACGATACCAGCCCCCACTAGAAGACACTAGGAAAATCTTTTATAGGGTTAGTGATGTTTTGATATTTTTGGGGGTTGAGAATGGCAAGGTATAGCGTACACCCCGCACAAGGTGGCGGGAAGTATCATGATGAAAAATTTTACAAAGATCGCAGGCCGACACTGGACCAGCTAAAGGAACAGCAAAGGCTTAAAAAACTGAAGAAGAAACGGAGAAAGGGGCGATAATGTGGCAATTTACGAGGCTAGGGGTTTTCAAAGTAACCTTGTCTATCTGTTTGATAAAATGGAGCCATTCCAGTATATTGAGCGCTTTAAGCCCCTAGTAGTCCCTGAAGGTGCTGACCTGGAGGAATACAAAAGAACCCAGGCGCCTTATTGTTTGAGTGGAAAAATCACAGCAGAGAAAACAGGGAGCTACAAGCGGAATAATACCAGCCTGGTATATCGTGATTTAATTTTCCTTGATTATGATGAGATTGAGGGACCAGCCCAGGGCTTTATAGAGGCTGTTTCTAGCGCCTTGTTTGGCTTTTCCTATATCTTGTACCCAACAATCAAACACACCCCAGAGAGCCCTCGTTTTAGGCTTGTGGTAAAGCCTGGGGGCGTGATGAATGAGGAAGCCTATAAGCAGGTAGTCAAGGAGATAGCAGACAAGATAGGGCTACCTTTTGACATAGCTAGCTTAACCTGGTCCCAACTTCAGGGCTTACCAGTCACAACAGGCGACCCAGCAGACTATCAAAAAATCGTAGAGCATGGCCTAGATTATCCAGTACCAAAATCAAACCAAAATCGAACAAGTGGCCAGGGAGTAAAACCGCAGACGTACACACCACAACCAAGCGGTCAGCGGTCTATCACTATGAGGGTCATAGATACGCTTTTCAATGGCTTTGGAGACGAGGGAGGGCGTAACGTGGCACTCACGCGCTTTGTGGGGCTACTCTTTAATAAGTGGGTTGATTGCGATATAGAAACAGCTTACGAATTAACAAAGATAGCAAACAGCGTGACAGCTAACCCCCTACCAGAGAGGGAGCTAGATAGGACTTTTGAAAGTATAGCAAGAGCAGAATTTAGAAAGCGAGGATAGGACCATAGAAAAGGAAGAATTGAAAAGCCTGGAAAGTGAAATCTTAGAGGCGCGTGAAAATGAAGATAAGCACTTTAAGACTTTTAAAGGTGTTAGGGGGCAACTTATCAAAGAGTGTCAAGCAATAAAAGACCAGGCTTATCAGCAAGCTTATGATGAAGTTATGACAGATAGCAAGCACCTTGAAAATGTAAAAGCGGGCAAATTGACAGAAGCCCAGCATGAGGAACTAGCCCGACAGAAGGGCGAGGAAAAAAGCGGAAGGGCTTTACCAACTAATCCGTTAGGGGTTGCCATCATATTAAAAAAGCATATCCGCTTTATTAGGATTAAGCCAGAGGCACAAGGACAAAAAGCCCCGCTATATTTCTATAATCCTGATTTTGGTATCTGGTTAGAGGATAATGAATTTTTACAAGATCTTATTTCTGTCATTTATCCAAATGCAACGGAAAAACAGGCATTTGATACGCTTTATAAGATTGCTAGACAGAGCCAAATGAAGGAAATTCAAGGCAATTATACCGTAATTGGGAAACAGCTATACAATGCTAAGACAGGCGTTTTTGAAGACCCAACACCAGATATAACAGCAACAAGAAAGATAAAAACAGACTATAACCCTGGAGCAAAAGAGCCGATAATTAACGGCTGGAAGCCGACAGCTTGGCTTTTAGAGCTGTTTGACGGTGACGAGGAACTTTATAACCTTGCTATCCAAATTATAAAAGCAAGTATCACAGGGCAGTCATTGCAAAAAATCTTTTGGCTTTTTGGTGAAGGTGGAACGGGAAAAGGAACTTTTCAGCAGTTACTTATAAACCTGGTGGGTATGGAAAACGTGGCCAGCTTAAAAATTACAGGCTTAACAAAAAGTCAATTTTCAACATCTATCTTATTGGGAAAATCACTTGTTATTGGTGATGACGTACAGAAGGACGCGGTAATCAAAGATACATCGGATATGTTTAGCTTGGCGACAGGCGACATAATGACCATAGAGGATAAAGGGAAACGACCTTATAGCATACGCCTTAATATGACGGTGGTACAGTCTTCTAATGGTTTACCAAGAATGAACGGCGATAAGTCTGCTATTGACCGCCGATTTAGGATTTTACCTTTTACGAAGGTATTCAAAGGCAAACCAAATAAAGCTATAAAAGAGGATTATATTAACCGTAAGGAAGTCCTTGAGTATTTAGTTAAGTTGG
>NZ_JAOTGF010000033.1:0-11109 GCF_044427305.1 Streptococcus sp. 2021WUSS109 | reverse complement strand
CATCTATTTTTATAATCATCAACGATTTCAAGAACGCAACAACGGCCTTGCCCCTCTTGAAATGAGGAACAAGGCCGTCGCCTAATCTTTTATTATTTCATTGTCCACTTGACAGGGAGCAGTTCATATTCTCCTCTCGCGATTTTTTTATTCAAAATTATAAATCAAAGACTGAAATTGTTGGAAAAAGAGGTCTGGATAGCGTCGATTCTCTCTCATTTCCTCCATCAGACTTTGGAGGTCGGTCATGTTGTCAGTGATGATGCCGTCCACTTGTAGCAGCAACATCTTAGTCATACTCTCCTCATCATTTGGTGTCCAAGCATACACTGACTTACCGCGAATCCAAGACTTGGTCATAAAATTTTGATCCAGCGAGGTATACTCCATTGTGTAGCCGTCAGCAACCGTCGTCGGATAGACGGAGTTGAACGGAAGAATAAAGAAGGATACTAATTTCTCGCTATACTGCTTTATTTCAATAATGGTATGGTAATCTAATGATTGCATTTGGTGCCCTTTGGCAATCAAACGTTGACCGTATTTTTTCAAGAAATTACGGGTGAGGTTTGGTGAGTCTGCCTTGGTCACTTTAATTTCTACCAATAATTTTTGTCCTAGCTCATCCGCTTTTTCAAGATATTCATCAAAAGAAGGAACTGGAGCTGTCATACCGTTTTCTGATGCAGTCATCCCTGTCAACTCTGCAAGAGTATAGTCATGTGTACCTCCGGGATTGCCCGTCAAAGCCAATAAATCCGTATCATGCATGACAATAAACTGACCATCCTTTGTCTCCTGAACATCCATCTCAATGTAGTCTGGTTTGAGCTGAGAGGTTTTCTCTAGGGCTTCAATAGAGTTCTGGACAGCATTGCCGTCATCGACACCTCGGTGAGAAATGGTAACCGGCAGAGTGTCAAAGGGAAAGTAGAGGGCAAGCGCTCCTTGGGTACCGAACACCAGACCAGATACGAGCAAAATGGCTAGTCGAAGGTGATGACGGAGGCGTTTACGGCGGTAGATTGGGAGTTGTTTTCCTGTTAGGAGGCTGACAAATCCCATCATGAAGAGTGCGACTACTCCGTAGTAGGCTAATTTTAGAAGTGCGTAACAGACAACTGCCAGCCAGTAAGAAATACTTGGTACAAAATGCTCTGCTAACAGTTGCACAAGATAGAATAGTCCTCCTACTCCTGTAAATAGGAGAACTGGAAAAGTGATCAACCAAATTAGACGGAACAATGAACCGATCTGCTTTCTGCCTCTGGTCTTCTCCCAAGAATAAGCGATAGACTCCTTCACACCCCTGTGTTCAAAATAAATGTTTGGCAGAGCGTACATGAAGCGTGCCGCAAGCCAGAAGAACAAGAGGAGGAAGACCAAAATCAATATTCCTAGCCAGACTGTATTGGATAGGTAATCTACGATAAATTGGGGCACTACGATTTTATTAAAATAATAGATATTTAATACTCGGCGTAAAAATGGGAGAAGAATAACTGAGTAAAAGAGCAGAAATAGAACCTTTGGTAGGCTACTGTGACGGATAATCGCCACCATACTATCTCGTACATCCCGTAAATAGTCGGGGAGGTGCTTGACTTTTTCATCCAACAGTTGCCAAACCCCTGTGAACAATAGAGCTAATTCTAGGTAGGCAATGGCAATGTTGACAAAAAAGAGGAGAATAAACAAGCCTGTCACGAGCAGATTTTCAGCAAACACCGATAACAAATTCGTCGGTGAAAGATAGGCATGCCCTGTCATAGCTAAGAGCCCCTCAGAAATCCATGAATTGAGTGGTATCCAAACAAATTCCATAAAGGTAAACAGGGTAAAGAAGAGCAAGAGAATCTTGTCTAGGTTGTAATATATTTTTTGAAATTCACGTTGTATCTTTTTCATGATTCTAGTGTCCCATATTCTAGCAAGAATTGCAAGCCTTCATCAAATATGCTAGACTAGAAAAATAAAGGAGGTTCTCATGATTAGAATTGCACCGATGACTGAAGATTATTTGCATACACTTTGGAAGATTGGCCATCGTGAAGTCGCACTTCGCTGGAAGGAATTTGCAGCTCCCTATTTTGATGACTACCAGGCATGCGCCACTTTTGAAGATTTTCAAGCACTTGAACTCTACCAGTGGTTACAAAAAGATTGTGTCAGAGCAATCCTAGTGGATCAGCTGCCTATCGGATTTGTGAGCTATTACTGGGAGTGCCAGTCAACACGCTGGCTCGAAATCGGGATTGAAATCTATGACGATAAGGTCTGGGGAAAAGGATATGGCACAGCTGCTCTCCAACTCTGGATTGATACCATTTTCCAGCAATTTGCAGAATTGGAACACATCGGTCTCACTACCTGGTCTGGCAACAAGGGCATGATGAGAACCGCAGAAAAATTAGGCATGACCAAAGAAGCCCATATCCGCAAGGTTCGATACTGGCAAGGGCATTATCATGATTCTATCAAATATGGAATTTTAAGAGAAGAATGGTTAGAGCATAAGAAAAAATCAAGTTCCTAAGAGCTTGATTTTTTACTTACTTATCTATCTTCCAAACAAACGTGCAAAGAAGCCTTTAGCTTGCACTTCTTCTGCCTGTGCTTTAACTTCGTCCAATTCCAACTTGAGAACTTCCTTATCGGCCATAGCTTTTAGTGTCAATTGCTGTTGCTGATCCAACTGTTTATCCTTCTCAGCAATCTGCACATCTTTGACCTTGAGTTGTTCATCTTTTTCGGCAAGTTGCTTATCTTTGGCTTTTAATTGACTATATAAGCGGATGATTTCAGCATTTTTCTCGTCAACTAAAATTTCCATCAATTCACGATGCTTGACTTCATCGCTAATCGGCTCATCTTCAAAAATGGTTGTTTTGTAGATTTCCTCCAACTTAATCAAGCCAGCACGGTTTACAACGGTCACACCCTTGTCATTTTTATCTACAAATTCTTCAGGAAGTGATTTGACACGATTATTCATAGCCTGCCGGCTCACTCCTAAAATTTCAGCTAACTCACTGACTGTTTTTTCGATTCCCATAATATCCTCGGTACTTACATTTCTCATAGTTTGTATCATTAAAATATTACCACAGAACCCTATCCCTGTCAAATCTAGGGGAATTTTCTTACCAAGCATTAGTGGATAATCACAAACCTCAAAAGTATCTTATCTCCATGCAATGTTATGTAGAAACGAAATATACATTCTATCTAATAAAACCATTTTTAGCACTCACTTGCTTGAACCAATATCCAGATTTTTTGACAGTACGCTTCTGAGTTTGAAGGTCAAGCGAGACCAAACCGTATCGGTTTTTATAGGCATTTAACCAAGACCAGCAGTCAATAAATGTCCAGACCATATAGCCCTTACAGTTCGCCCCTTCATCAATACCTCGATGGAGCTGAATCAAATGGTCTTCCATGAAGTTAATCCGATAGTCATCTTGAATCATGCCATTTTCTTCAAAAATATCCTCCCCTTCAACTCCCATGCCGTTCTCAGTTACCAACCATTCGATATTCCCATAGTTTTCCTGGATATTTTTGGCAATGTCGTACAGCCCTTCTTCGTAAATTTCCCAGCCTCTATGGGGATTGATTTTCTTGTCAGGCTTATCATAAGGCTGGAAATATTGGGATAGGAAAGTAGCTTCTCCGTTCCATCCATCTTCTGAAGGAGCCTGCACGCGCAGGGGCTGGTAGTAATTTACCCCCAGGAAGTCAACCCTATTTTCTTTGATAATGGTCAATTCCTCCTCTGTGGTTTCTGGACGTAAACCGTGTTTTTCAAGAATGTCAACCAGTTCCCTCGGGTATTGTCCCAAAACAGATGGATCCAAAAAGCTTCTCGTTTGAAATAGCTCAGCAATCCGTGCTGCCTGTAAATCCTCTGGACTCTGACTTCTTGGATAGGCAGGAGTAAGATTGAGAACAATGGAAATTTTGTGGTCTGGGTGTAGTTGGTGACAGGCCCGAACAGCCAAAGAACTAGCTAATTGCGTATGGTAGGCTACCGCCACGGCAGCCTTGGCATCAACCTTGCAAGGGTAATGGTAATTACCTAGGTAGCCACATTCTACTGGAACAATGGGTTCATTAAAGGTAATCCAATGATCCACCAGATCTCCAAAAAGACTGAAACACTGGCGAGCATAAGCCTCATAGGCCCAGACAATCTCCTTATTTTCCCAGCCCCCTTTTTCCTGCAAGACATAAGGCAAATCGAAATGATAAAGATTGACCAAAAGCTGTATCCCACGCTCTCGAATACCTGCAAATACAGCCCTATAAAACTCCACAGCTTGCGGATTGACCTCGCCTATCCCTTCCGGAATCAGACGTGACCACTGTATAGAGGTGCGAAAAATACTATGACCTGTTTCCACCAACAAATCCAAATCTGACTGGAAATGTTCATAGAAAGTCGATGTTTGTTCCGGTCCTATTTGCTGGTGAAAGAGCTTAGGTTCCTGATTGTACCAGTAATCCCAGTTATTCCAGCCCTTTCCATCACCAGCTACGCTTCCTTCACTTTGAGGCCCTGAAGTGGAGGAGCCCCACAAAAAACCTTCTGGAAAACGATACTCTCTTTGCTCAGTTACCATTCTTCTACCTACTTTCTTTCATGCTACAGATGGAATTGTTAGAACCTGGATTCACAATGCAGCTTCCACAAAAATACTTTGCTTGTACATACAGGCTCTTGATAAAAACTAATTTCCCTTAGTCTAAGTATACTCCCCTATCCCGTCAATGGTCTTCCGCAATTTCAAGGAAAAACTCCACAAATCATAGCAAAGACTCAAACTACTTTCTTGATGAAAATATGATACAATAAAGGCATGAATACAGTAGATACCATTATTATCGGAGCGGGGCCTGCTGGCATGATGGCCGCTATTTCTTCCAGCTTTTACGGCAAGAAAACCCTGCTCCTCGAAAAAAACAAGCGTTTGGGTAAGAAACTGTCTGGCACAGGTGGCGGACGTTGCAATGTGACCAACAACGGCACCTTGGAAGACCTACTAGCTGGCATTCCTGGAAATGGCCGCTTTCTTTACAGTGTCTTTTCCCAGTTTGACAACCACGACATCATGAATTTCTTTCAGGAAAATGGGGTCAAGCTCAAGGTCGAGGACCACGGTCGTGTCTTTCCGACCACCGACCGTTCCCAGACCATTATCAAGTGCCTGGAGATGAAGATGCTGGAAAACGGCGTGGACATCCGTACAGGGACTGAGGTGGTTTCCGTCCGCAAGATGGACGACCTCTTCCATGTCAAGACCAGCGAGGAAACCTTTACAGCACCTCAGCTCATTGTCACCACCGGCGGCAAGACCTATCCTTCCACCGGCTCGACTGGCTTTGGTCACGACATTGCCCGCCACTTCAAGCTGGAAGTCACGGAGATTGAGGCTGCTGAAAGCCCTGTCCTGACCGACTTCCCACATAAGAAGCTCCAAGGCATTTCCCTGGACGACGTCACCCTGACCTACGGCAAGCACGTCATCACCCACGACCTGCTCTTTACCCACTTTGGCCTGTCGGGGCCCGCTGCTCTTCGTCTGTCTAGTTTTGTCAAAGGCGGCGAAACCGCATTTCTCGATGCTCTGCCGACCCATTCTGACCAAGACCTGTTTGAGCATTTAGAAAAGAACAGAGAAAAATCCGTCAAGAATGCTCTTTCTGAACTCATGCCAGACCGCCTAGCCGACTTTTTCGCTGAAAACTACGATTGCAAGGTCAAACAGGTCTCCCAAAAAGACCTAGTCCAGCTAATCACCCTGCTCAAAGCCCTGCCGATTAAGATTACAGGCAAGATGTCCTTGGCCAAGTCCTTTGTGACCAAGGGAGGCGTTGACCTCAAGGAAATCAATCCAAAAACCTTGGAAAGTAAGAAGATTCCTGGCCTTCACTTTGCAGGTGAGGTCTTGGACATCAACGCCCATACAGGCGGCTTTAACATCACTTACTGTCTTGCGACTGGCTGGGTGGCAGGGAGCTTGCATTACTAGTTTTTACATCAAGTTCAAGCAAAAATTTGCTTGAATTTTTTTGTTTATTATTGTATGATAAATCCATAACAATATAACAAAAGGAGATTGGCTATGCAACTGAAACTGTCTTCTATTTCTAAAAAATTTGACCACAAGATTATTCTGGAGGATGCCAGTTTTCAATTTGAACAAGGCAAGATTTACGGCTTGCTAGGACGGAACGGGGCTGGTAAGACAACCTTGTTTAACTGCATTTCCCGAAATTTGACCTTGGATAGTGGCTCGATTCAGTTTGTAAAAGGCGAAGAAACATTTGACTACGATAATACGGACATCGGTTTTACCCAGACCTATCCGCAACTGCCTGCCTTTATGACAGCCTATGAGTTTGTCCGCTTCTATATGGACATTCATAAGGATAAACTCAAATCTCCTCGCAGTCCAGAAGAATGGCTGAACTTGGTCGGTATCGGAGAAGAAGACCAGCACCGTCTGCTCAAGGATTTTTCCCACGGTATGCAGAACAAGGTCCAGTTGCTTCTGTCTTTGATTGTCCAGCCACCTGTCCTTCTCTTAGATGAGCCGCTGACTTCCTTTGACCCTGTGGCTGCCCACGAGTTTAAGCAGCTAATTCGGGAAGCCAAAAAGGATTCCGTCATTATCTTTTCTACCCATATCTTACAACTGGCTCAAGACCTCTGTGATGAGATTGTTTTGCTCCATCACCAAGAATTGCAAGCAGTTCCGAGTAACAAACTTCACGACCCTGACTTCGAACAGGAAGTGGTTGCCTTGCTGACAGCAGATTAGGAGAAACCTATGAAAACAATATTACGTTATTCTTGGTATCAGGAAAAATATAACCTCTATCGGTCAGTCAACGGATTTTTCTACTATCTACGGAAACTGCCACTTGTGGGAAAGAGCATTCCAGAAAGTATTTTCAAGTCTTACAGCTTTAAGTCTGGTCTCTTTTTGGTCCTGCACATCCTCTCCATCCCCAGTCGCTTTCTGGTCAAGGGAATTTGGTTGCTCTTTCATTTCTACCATGCTTCTTTCTGGATGAATATGCTAGTCAACGGGGAGCTGACCTTTTGGAAAATTCTCCCAAACACTTGGCTCCTTGGCTTTATGTTCTGGCTTTTGTTTGTCGGACTAAGCTATCGTTTGGGGAAGAGCTTAGACCCTGTTATCTCTAAAGCAGATCGAGAATTTATGCAGAATTTCAGCCTGTCACAATCCAGCTTTCTTCAAAGCCAACTTTTTATCGAGCCTATCCTGACCACTATTTACTACCTGCCAGCCTTAACCATTTTTTGCATGATAACCAAGGAGTGGTTAGTTTTTCCTATTGGTTTGATGACAGTGCTGGCAGGTCATCTAGCTGGCCATGCCCTCAATCGTCTGCTCTTTGAACGTCGTATCTTTTCCCGTCGCAATTCGTGGCATGCTTGGCTATGGATCGCGTTTGTTTTTGTTTTATATGTTTTGGCTATTGTCTTCCGTAATCAGCTCTCCTCAGGCATGCTAGTCCCTATCCTGCTTGTCCAACCATTTCTGATTTGGTTTAGCTATGGTTATTTGAAGCAACAAACCAACCACCTAGACTATCTTTCCTACTGTATGGACGAGTCCTTGCAAATGGATAAGAAACTTTTTGAGATGACCAAGGGAAATGAATACACTCGCCAGGGTTTGCAGATGCAGGCAAAACTCAATGCGAAAACAGGAAAGGACCTGTCCCACCTGTCTGGCATGACCTACTTAAATGCTCTGCTATTTGACCGCTACAAAAAAGTCCTCTATAAGAAGGTGCAGAACTGGGTCTTGGCAGTAGTCGTGATTCTGGCAGCCCTGGAGGGGATTCGTTACTTTTTAGATCCGTTTACCTTTACGGAAGCCTACTTGCTCCAATTCCTACCGCTTTCCTTCATGATTATGTACGTAGCTTCGTCGGGCAAGGTGGTGGCTCAGATGGTCTTTGTTAACTGCGATATTTCCATGCTTCACTATCCCTTCTATCGAGAAGCCAAGACTATTATCGCTGGTTTTAACTACCGATTTTTGCAGACCTGCAAGCTCAATCTCATCTTTGCGACCAGCCTCTTTTTGGCTATCATGGTGCTGGGGCGGTTTGCCTTTAGTTTGGAAACCATTCTACTAACTGCCCTGCTCCTCATCAGTCTGACCGCTCTCTTTTCCTTCCACGATCTCTTTATCTACTATATTCTCCAACCCTTTACCAAGGATATGGACGTGAGCAATCCCCTCTATAAATTTCTTAGCGGTGCTCTCTACTGGGTGGCCTATCTCAACACCCGAATCAATGTAGGTAGCCACACCTATATCCTGCTGGTTTCCCTAGCTATGATTACCTATGTTAGCATCGGTTACTGGATTTTATTGAAAAAAGCTCCGCAGACTTTTAGATTAAAAGCATGAAAAACAGCCTCTCGCAAGAGAAGGCTGTTTTTTAGGTATGACGAGCATGTCGTATCAAAAAAATCCAAAGTCGAATGACTTTGGATTTTGGGGGTTCGATAGATAATAACTGATACCTACCAATCATAGCGAGGGAATTTCCTTGCTATGAAAGAGTATCATACTACTATCTTATAGGAAAATTGCGGCTTCCAAAAGAGTTCTGAGGAAGAGCTTATCTTAAGCTTCTTCGTCTCTTCTTCTCTTTGCTGCAAGAAGTGCTAATCCGAGTCCAAGAGCTACTAATCCGAGTGAAGTTGCTGAATTTGCTTCCTCACCAGTATTCGGTAATTGCTTAGCTTTCTTCTCAACATTATTTGCATTTGTAGTAACTGATTTAACTTTCACTCCTGCTGCAGAATTATTTTCGTCTACTGCTACAACTTCAGCTTCTGCTGAATCAGAACTATTTCCAACCTCGTCTTTAGAGTATGCTGTAACAACTGTACCTGGCTTAATAACAGAACCTGGAACGATTACTTGCCCAGTCACAGGGTCCACAATCACCACTGTATTACTTGCCGTCCATAAACCATCCGTACCTTTCGTAACAACTACAGTTTGCGGCTTACCATTGTTATCTACGTATGAAACAACAATCTCAACAGCTTTTTCAGACGGTACAATCACAATATTACCTTTGCCATCATTTGCGACCGTAGGAGCAGTTTTATCTGCCTGCTTCACAACTTCTACTGGTGATAGCAAATCAATAGTTCCATCTGGATATTTAATTGTCACTGAAGCATCTTTAGAAACATTAATCTCTGTTCCTTCTGGGAGGTTATTGTTCTCTTTAAGGAATGCCTTGATACGAGCAATTTCTTTTTCAGTCAAGTTATTTGGATCAACCACTGGTGTTACTTTCGCAGCTGGTTTAATTAGAGCTGCCATTGGAAGTTTGATTTTTTCCAACTCTTGATGAGTTCTAACACCATTGATTAAAACAATCGCTTCCTCAACAGCTTTATCAATTTCAGATTTAGCAGCTTCCTTAGCTGCATCTGTCAGGTTCGGATTGGAGTCAATGACTGACTTAGCGGATTCTGCTTCTTTAGCAATCTTGTTCTTCACATCTTGTTTAGCGGCGTCAAGAACATCTTTGGCGATGGCGCCTACGCCTTTGTCCTCTGCCGATTGCGCTTCGACTGGACTTGTTGAAGCATCAATTGCATCTGTCGCAACTTTAGCATCTGCATCTACCGCTTTCTTAGCTGATTCCTTCTCTGCATCTGTCAAGTTTGGATTCGCGTCAATGGCTGACTTAGCAGCGTCGGATTCTTTAGCAATCTTGTTCTTCGCATCTTGTTTCGCGGCATCAAGAACGTCTTTGGCGATGGCGCCTACGCCTTTATCTTCCTCGGCTTGAACTGCATCTGGAGTTGACGCCTTAGCAATTGCATCTGTCGCAACTTTAGCATCTGCATCTACCGCTTTCTTAGCTGATTCCTTCTCTGCATCTGTCAAGTTTGGATTCGCGTCAATAGCTGACTTAGCAGCGTCGGATTCTTTAGCAATCTTATTCTTAGCATCTTGTTTAGCTGCGTCAAGAACATCTTGGGCGATTGAACCTACGCCTTTGTCCTCTGCCGATTGCGCTTCGACTGGACTTGTTGAAGCATCAATTGCATCTGTCGCAACTTTAGCATCTGCATCTACCGCTTTCTTAGCTGATTCCTTCTCTGCATCTGATAAGTTCGGATTGGCATCAATTGCTTCTTTAGCTGCGGCTGCTTCTTTGGCAATCTTGTTCTTAGCATCTTGTTTCGCTGCGTCAAGAACATCTTGGGCGATTGAACCTACGCCTTTGTCCTCTGCCGATTGCGCTTCGACTGGACTTGTTGAAGCATCAATTGCTTCTGTCGCAACTTTAGCATCTGCATCTACCGCTTTCTTAGCTGATTCCTTCTCTGCATCTGATAAGTTCGTATTGGCATCAATTGCTTCTTTAGCTGCGGCTGCTTCTTTGGCAATCTTGTTCTTAGCATCTTGTTTCGCTGCGTCAAGAACATCTTGGGCGATTGAACCTACGCCTTTGTCCTCTGCCGATTGCGCTTCGACTGGACTTGTTGAAGCATCAATTGCATCTGTCGCAGCTTTAGCATCTGCATCTACCGCTTTCTTAGAAGCTTCCTTCTCTGCAGCTGATAAGTTCGGATTGGCATCAATTGCTTCTTTAGCTGCATCAACTTCTTTGGCAATCTTGTTCTTAGCATCTTGTTTCGCTGCATCAAGAACGTCTTTGGTGATAGCGCCTACGCCTTTATCCTCTGCCGATTGCGCTTCGACTGGACTTGTTGAGGCATCAATTGCTTCTGTCGCAGCTTGGGCAGCTGTATCCACTGCTTTCTTAGCGGATTCCTTCTCTGCGTCTGTCAAGTTTGGATTGGAGTCAATTGCTGACTTAGCGGCGTCAACTTCTTTAGCAATCTTGTTCTTAGCATCTTGTTTAGCGGCTTCAAGCTCACCATCTTTCACAAGTGAAGTCAACCTATCAATCGCAGCCTTATCTGCAATTTTCTGTGTTTCTTTAGCTTTTTCAAGATCTGCTAGGGCTTGTGCTTTTTCTGCTTCTTGCATAGCCGTAGTTGCATTGTCACGAATGGTTTCT
>NZ_JAOTGF010000032.1:0-12459 GCF_044427305.1 Streptococcus sp. 2021WUSS109 | reverse complement strand
GCTCTGCACTTATCTAGACAAAGCAAAAGGACTAGCCTTAGCTAGTCCACTATGCGGAGAGTGGGACTTGAACCCACACGACCTAAAGCGGTCACAGGATCCTTAGTCCTGCGCGTCTGCCAATTCCGCCATCCCCGCGATTGAGTACCTTACTAGTATAACAGGACAGCTAAGGCTTGTCAAGAAAATTTTTTAGTTTATTTCAAAAAATCAACTTTCTATTCAATCAGTAAAACTGGAAAATCTAAGCGAAAATGGAGCTAAGGCAGGAACACAGAAAACTCAGTGCTGCTGAGTCGCAATAAGGACAGCCACCGTTTGGTCGGGATCGTATTTTTCAAAGTCAATAGTGTAGTCCCGATGAAGCTCACCTGATTCTTCTGCCTGCCAAATCCTCTGCCAAGCATGAAGAATCGCTTGAGGATCCTCCTTATCAGCCTCAAATACTTGATAGATCTGCTCGGATGTGTCAAAATCATAGACTTCCCCATCTGTCAAACGGCAGATAGAGAGACTGTAGTCTCCTTTGTAATCACTGGCATAGTCATGATAGACGGCATAGACCGGTTCCCTTGGGCAAAAGCTTCTTTCACCGCTTCCTCTTGTTCCTGCCAGAGAGCCTGGATTTTTTCTACACAATGCTCATCTTGAAAATTATTAGTACGAATACTAGCTAAAATGTTTAGAAACATCTTCTTCCCTCCTTTTGTTTTCATTATAACATTTCTCTAGAAAAGTCGCTTAGGTCAGACAAAACTAGTCTATCTCTCCTGCTTGTAATTTATAAACTAGCATATATCGCGCTCTGCACTTATCTAGACAAAGCAAAAGGACTAGCCTTAGCTAGTCCACTATGCGGAGAGTGGGACTTGAACCCACACGACCTAAAGCGGTCACAGGATCCTTAGTCCTGCGCGTCTGCCAATTCCGCCATCCCCGCGATTGAGTACCTTACTAGTATAACAGGACAGCTAAGGCTTGTCAAGAAAATTTTTTAGTTTATTTCAAAAAATCAACTTTCTATTCAATCAGTAAAACTGGAAAATCTAAGCGAAAATGGAGCTAAGGCAGGAACACAGAAAACTCAGTGCTGCTGAGTCGCAATAAGGACAGCCACCGTTTGGTCGGGATCGTATTTTTCAAAGTCAATAGTGTAGTCCCGATGAAGCTCACCTGATTCTTCTGCCTGCCAAATCCTCTGCCAAGCATGAAGAATCGCTTGAGGATCCTCCTTATCAGCCTCAAATACTTGATAGATCTGCTCGGATGTGTCAAAATCATAGACTTCCCCATCTGTCAAACGGCAGATAGAGAGACTGTAGTCTCCTTTGTAATCACTGGCATAGTCATGATAGACGGCATAGACCGGTTCCCCTTGGGCAAAAGCTTCTTTCACCGCTTCCTCTTGTTCCTGCCAGAGAGCCTGGATTTTTTCTACACAATGCTCATCTTGAAAATTATTAGTACGAATACTAGCTAAAATGTTTAGAAACATCTTCTTCCCTCCTTTTGTTTTCATTATAACATTTCTCTAGAAAAGTCGCTTAGGTCAGACAAAACTAGTCTATCTCTCCTGACTCCTTTCTACCGCTGCGGTGACAAAAGCCGTATAAAGACCTTCAGGTCGGTTCGGTCGGCTGGAAAGCTCTGGGTGATACTGACAAGCAACGAAGAATTTATTTTCTGGAATTTCAACAATTTCTACCAAACGGTTGTCTGGTGACACGCCTGAGAAAACAAAACCTGCTTTTTCAAATTGTTCACGGAAGTCATTGTTAAACTCATAACGATGACGATGGCGACGTTGTACAACTTCTTGATTATCATAAACAGCTGCAGCCTTGGAGCCACGTTTGAGCTTGCTTGGATAAAGACCTAAACGGAGAGTTCCTCCTAAATCTTCCACTCCAATTTGATCACGCATGATGTCAATAATTGGATATTTTGTTTCTGGGTCTAATTCAAAGCTGTTAGCACCTTCTAAACCGAGAACGTGACGAGCAAATTCTACACAGGTCAGCTGCATTCCCAAGCAGACCCCTAGCATTGGCACGTCATTCTCACGAGCATAACGAATGGCTTGTATTTTCCCTTCTGTACCACGTTGTCCAAAGCCACCAGGAACGATAATTCCTTGTGCTTGTCCTAGACGTTCAGCTACGTTTTCTGCTGTCAAATCATTTGCATTGACCCAGTCCAATTCGATAGCAGCATCATTTGCATATCCTGAGTGTTTTAGAGCTTCAACTACAGAAATATAGGCATCTTGTAATTCTACATACTTACCAACTAAAGCGATTTTTACTTTTTTCTGGAGATTAAGAACCTTGTTTACCATCGCTGTCCACTCTGTCATATCTGCTGGAGGTACGTCGAGCTTCAAGTGATCGCAAACAATTTGATCCATGTTCTGCGCTTGCATATTTAATGGGATTTGGTAAAGATGTTCGACATCCAAGGACTCAATAACTGCTTCTGGAGCAACATCACAGAATTGTGCCAGTTTATTTTTAATTCCTTGTCCAGCAGGCTGCTCTGTCCGAATTACCAACATGTTGGGCTGAATGCCTAGACCACGCAACTCTTTTACAGAATGTTGTGTTGGCTTAGTTTTCATTTCGCCTGCTGCTTTGAGATAAGGCAAGAGTGTTGTATGGATATACATAACATTGTCTGAACCGACATCTGCCTTCATCTGACGAAGCGCTTCAAGGAATGGCAAGCTTTCAATATCACCTACTGTACCACCCACTTCCGTGATGATGACATCTGCATCTGTAGTACGAGCTGCACGCTTGATTTTGTCTTTCAAAGCATCTGTAATGTGTGGAATAACTTGAACTGTCGCCCCTAAGTATTCCCCTTTACGCTCTTTACGGAGGACTTCGCTATAAATTTTACCTGTTGTAACATTTGAATATTTGTTCAGGTTAATGTCGATGAAACGCTCATAGTGCCCAAGGTCCAAGTCGGTTTCTGCACCGTCATCCGTCACAAAAACTTCACCGTGTTGATACGGACTCATTGTTCCCGGGTCAATGTTGATGTATGGATCAAATTTTTGGATTGTTACCTTGAGACCTCGGTTCTTCAATAAACGACCTAGGCTGGCTGCTACAATCCCTTTGCCGATAGAGGAAACAACGCCACCTGTTACAAAAATATACTTTGTCATGCAAACTCCTTTTCTACGATTCAGGCTAATAGGAAGCAATTTGTGGGGATACTTCCTGTTAACTTGAAGAAAAAACAAAAATAGCTCCCTATCGCTAGGGAGCTCCGACCTCAAAAGAGGTGCCCGATAGTATCTTATCGTAATTTGGTAGTCTTGTCAAATTATTTTTAAGAATCTAGGGGGATATAATTCTTATTCGTCGACGACCTCTTCATCTGAATACTCGTCGTCATCTTCACCTAAATCAACATCCTCTTCATCCAATTCGTCATCTGGAATAATTTCGTTGATTTCCGAATCATAAGACTCAACTTCATCTTTTTCATCATCTGGATTTTCATCATCGTATTCTGATGATACACTACCTGGATAGTTGTCCTCATCTTCCGGATCATCATGTCCATAGTCAATCGCATCATCATCACCGTCCATAAAGGCATTGACGCGTTTCTTCTTGCGTTTTGGTGCATCTTCATCATCTTCTTCAAGAGTGATCACTTCTTCGTCGATCTCATCGATTGCGTACCAAGAACGTAAGCCCCATTTGTTTTCGCCAAGTGGAATGAAGCTTCCATCCACATTCAAATCAGAATAGAAGGTTGGGAGGGCTGCGCGAATCTCGCTGTTTGATTTTTCAAGGTAGTTTTGAATTTCATTGACCAAGTCGTTGAAATACATTTCGTTGTCACGTCCACGTTCTTCCAAAATAGCACGGGCTACTTCAATCATGGAAAGTTCGCTTTTTTCTTGTCCTGCAAATACGTTAAGTTCCAAGGCTGTTCTCCTTTTTTGTCTTTCCTTTCTATTTTACGCTAAAAAAGGCAAATAGTCAAAGATAATCTTTATCGTTTTTCTGTAAAAAAATACCTGCAGAGCTCAGCGCTACAGGTATTTTGTTTACTATACTTGTTCTTCTAAACTTGGAAGGGAGATGGTCCGTTTGACCCCATCCTTATCTACAAGTCGAACAACTTTACTTGTTGCATCATATTCGAAAGCTTCAAAAGAAACTTTGTAACGGTCTGAGAGCGTGACCAGACTTTGTTCAAAGGTTTTGAAGTCCATGCCAAACTCTTCTGCTCTTCGTTTTAATTCTTCTGTGAACTCGTCAATTTCCTCAGTTTCTTCAGAAATAATTTCTTCATCACTTTCTTCCGTCTCTGTTTCTTCTGTTGATTCAGATGGTGTATTTGGTGTAAATACTCCCCAGCCATCGTCTGAAACAGGGCGTTCTTGTGGATTAGTCATGTAGTATTTAACCGTTGCTAGGAAATCTTCTAGACTATACCCTTCAGGACTTCTTGCACTACCTTGATCAAACCATTTAAAGGATACATAGTGATAGTGATCTTGATGCGGAATCACTAGAGTCCCGTTGCGTACTTCGGTCGCATAGCCAGCATTGTAGGTCAGTGC
Organism: Streptococcus sp. 2021WUSS109; assembly: GCF_044427305.1. Lineage (NCBI taxonomy): Bacteria > Bacillati > Bacillota > Bacilli > Lactobacillales > Streptococcaceae > Streptococcus > Streptococcus sp. 2021WUSS109. The sequence continues at coordinate 7,868 of NZ_JAOTGF010000032.1, read as the reverse complement.
TTCGAAAGGAACGACTTTCTTCGCTTCAACTCGGTTGTAAATTTCCTCTGCTGTTTCTTTGGCAACTTGTGGCTGTTCTGGCGTTGTTGTCTCGCCTGCAGTTGTTCCTGTTTCAGTTGGTGCAGGTGTTGACGGTGAACTAGAATTAGATTTCTCACGTTGAGCTACCATAGCCTCTGCTGGGATTAGCTCGCTTAAGTAATTCAAATCACTCTTGTTAATCCGACGGTAACCATCTGTAATCACACGTGGGATGCGATAGTTATCCGTACCTATTTTCACTTTTGGATCTAATAGGTCTGCTGGGTCAAAAATATAGCCGTCTTTCGTTGTATATTTTCCTGCTGCCTTAGCTTCTGCCAATTCTTCTGCCGAGTGAACAATTTGCCAATTTTTCAAACCTGCACGTTTCTCAATTGGTGTGACATTTTTCGCCAATTCTTCAGCATCTCGTTTATCAAGAAGAGTTTGTACAGCTTCCAATTCTTCTTTAGATAAATCTTTCTTGGAAATTGAACGCAGAGAACCACCTGTCGCTCTTGGTAGACTGAATGCTTGACTAAAGACAAAACTTGCTGGATCTAGTACGTCTTCCGCCGAGAAGATATAGCCGTCATTTGTTGCAAATTTCCCTTTTGCACGTGCATTCATGACTTCTTCTGCGGTGTGAATGATTTGCCAATTTTTCAAGCCTAAGCGGTTTGCTTTAGGTGTTGCATTTAGAATTGGAGGAACAAGATCCGTTGCTTCTCCATCACCATGTCCACTTGTAGTCCAAGCAGATGGACGAATTTCAGGATGTTGCATGATATAGCGGATCGTTGCAATTTGTTCCTTACTCAACCATGTGTAAGGTAGGACGTGGATGTGATCAATGTGTGGAATAATAAAGGATTGTCCAGTATCATAGGTTGCATTCGCTCCCTTCATCGGAATTTGATCCATACCGACCAACATGGCTGGCTTAAGATCTCCTTCTGCAAGCGGTGCAATATCAAAGATATACTGCTTATCTTTTTCTGCCAAGGTCAACTCAGCAAAAGAGATCTTCATCAAATCTAGTTCGTCACGACCATACGTATAAGTTTTTCCACCTACTTCCATTTCATAAACAACTTTTCCAGCCAATTTACGCTTAGCCGTTACTTGTTTGTATTCAAATGCAGGGCGATTTTCTTCTTGAATTGGTTTTACAGGTTTTGAATCGTTCCCTTGACTTGGTGTTGTGGGTTTTGAATCGTTCCCTTGACTTGGTGTTGTGGGTTTAGCATCGTTTCCTACTTGTTCAGATGTTTTCGGCGGCACTTGTTTGCCCGCCTTCTCATTAACCCATTCCTCTACTTGCTTGATTTCAAAATCTTCGAGTTCGCCAAAACCAACATAATGGAAATGATCTCCATGACTAGCTATCAACCCTTGATCATCAACTGAGGTAATAGAGGATTTGCTAAAGATGTATCCATCACTTGTAAAATATGCCTTACCATCTAATCCTTTTCCGTAAGCAGGAATTTGACGTCCCATATAGGAAACCACTTTCCCTGTTGACTGCTTCGGTTGTGTTGGTAATACTGGTTGTGTAGGCGATACCCGTTGCGTTGTAACCGTGCCGATTGGTGTTACTGGACGATTTGGTTGTGTTGGTGTATGTTGGGAGTGACTTACTTGTGCGCCAGAAGAAACACCTGCTCCATTTACACCAATCATTCGAGAAATCTTCTCTTCTAGAGGAGACATCTGGCTGTATGGAATAAAGTGGTAATGGTCGCCGTGTGGAACGATGACACCTGCTGCGGTTTTCTTCGTAATCGTTCTTGGGTCAAATACCAATCCATCCGCTTCTACATGGCGTTGAGATAGGGGTGTTGCATCCAATCGAGCCAATAAACTAGCCAAATCCTGACCTTGCCCCGCACTAATTGTTGTCTGTTGAGCTCTACTATTTTTATCGCCATATTGACTACCACTAGCCGAACTCACACTTCCTTTTTGATTCCAGTAATCTTGAGCAGCCTTCAATTCGGTAGCTGATAAATCTTTTTTAGGAATAAAGTGGAAATGGTCGCCGTGCGGAACGATAAAACCATCTCCCGTGTCTTCAATAACATCTGTCGGATTAAAGACATAGCCATCGTCTGTTCTGTAGCGGCCATCTTTACTATTTCCTGCTGCCTGATTCTTACTGTCAGCAGAAGAGATTCCTTTTTGCCGCTCCACCTCTTCTTTGCTACGAACATTTTTATGTTTGCTAGGGTCTTTTAGATAGAGATAGTATTTCCCATCAACTTTTATGACGTAGCCATCCTGGACTTCATTGATGATGTGACTGTCTTGTAAAACATAGTTCGGGTCCTTCATGACCAATTCTTCACTAAAAATCGCATCAAAAGGGACTTTACCATTATAGTAGTGGAAATGGTCACCGTGTGATGTCACATAGCCTTGATCAGTAATTTTAACGACTATCTGCTCAGCGTCAATATTTTCCTTGGCAGAAATTTGATCAGGTGTTAATTGTTCCGAGACTGTGCTTTGTGCACTTTGACTATCTTCAATGTAGGACACACGATTTTTTTGTTCTTCCATAGCTTGGAAACGTCCAAGCTGATAGCTACAGAGACTCATCCCTAAAACAAGGGCAGCTACAGAGCCAACAACTACTTTTTTCTTCATATTCTCTCCTTTCGGTCGATACAATTCGGTCTTTTATTTTAACTCTTGAGCTAATGTTTCTAAAACTTGCTCTAGATTTTCTAAATAGGTTAAATTATTTTCTGGATCTGCTTCAAGAGGATCCAACACTTTTAAGTCCACACCTGTCGAACTCGCCAATGACTTAGCAAGCTTATCTGAGACGCCTTTCTCTGTAAAAATTGTTTGTACATTGTAGGTGTCAACAAATTCTTTAATTTCCGCCAACTGTCTAGGGCTTGGTTCCTCCTCTGAAACTCCTGCGATTCCCAACTGCTTCAACCCAAAGCGTTGCGCGGTGTAGGAGAAGGCTGTGTGTTGAGTGACAAATGTTTTTGATGTAGCTTTTGAAAAGATTGGACTATACTTGTCTGCCAACTTTTGCGCTTTTTCTTCCAAAGTTGCAGCATTTTGACGATAATAATCCGCATTCTCAGGATCACTTTCTGCTAGAAGTTCACCAATCGCAACAGCTTCCTGACCAACTAAAACCGGATCCAACCATGTGTGAGGGTCATATAAACTAGCTTCATCAATCCCTTGACCGGCTTCTACGTCTTCTAGCCCTGGAACCTTTGTCAGCGGTAAATTAGTCGAAGCCTCCAAAACCTTGACAGATGAACCTTGCAAATTAGGCTCCAAACGTCCTGCCCAGGATTCCAAAATTCGCGAATGATAGATAAAAACATCTGCATCATATATAGCCTTTATGTCTGCAGCTGATGGTTCATAAGAGTGTATACCCTGTCTTGAACCAATCATTCGAACATCATTTTTGCTCCCAGACACTTCCTTAACCAGTGAATAAATTGGGTAAAATGAGGTGACTATTTTCATTCCTGGCTGTACTTGACTCGCTTCCTTCTGAGCCGAGCAAGCTGCTAAAACAAAACCGAATAAGGCCAAAAGACAGGTCCCTACTATTTTCTTAAACATAATTACCTCCTTCTTTAACCAGTTAATTATATAACAAGAACGTTAACTGGTCAAGCATTTTTTTTGAGAAAGTCATAGCTATCCGCGAAAACGTGATTTGTATCCCTAGCTATAAACTTCTCCTCCAGCGACATCTAAAAACTTTCAACGAACCTCATTCAAGTTAATACTATGACAACTTGGCTAATATCCTTAACAACTTACTTTTATCTTGTTCTAAAACTGCCAATTCATACAACTTTTTCTTTTGAAATACCTTGCACTACATCAAGCAAAACTTTGAAGAGATGACACATTCTCGCACAATAAAAGCACAAAGTCTTCTTTAAGCTCAAGTGAATGAATTGGTAAATCAAGATGATAACTTGCCAATGTTTAGTTATAGACAATATGTAAGATAACCCTTACCAAAGACTACCTCTGTGTGAAATTATAAAATATCGTCTTTTAGTTTTTCGTTTATTACTTCGACGTAAGGAGGCTGGGTAGAAAGTCCATCCTCGCTTCTCAGAGTTCGTGTCAACATCTCAGCGCAGTGGTTGATTGGCAGATTTGTTCGTGTTTCACACTCCAAATCTGACCATTACGACTGTTGCAAACAAAGTTCACTTTATCTCCAACCTCAAACTGTCTCCCAGACAGTTTGAGCTGTGCGGGGGTGGGAGTGAAACAGTCTGGGAATAGACTGTTTCAACTCAACAACTTAAAACGAAAAATTGTTGACGAACTCTTTTTAGACCAGTCGAGTTCTTTCCCACTCCCTATTTCCAACTTCAAACACTCCACTGGATTGTTTGAACTCGCCTTGCCTAACTTCAGTTATGCCTGCGGCTCATTGCCTCGTACTAAAAGAAAAACTAAAAGACTATAATTAATAATTTGACCCTCGACACATCCCTAATATCGGAATTCTCTTTTTAAACATTTCAACTAAACCACCAAAAATAAGTTTTATAGAATGGAAAACGAGCAACTTCAAATCGGAATTGCTCGTTTTTTAATATGTAAGGACTAATTTTTCCCTAGACTTTTGAATCAATCTATAAGTCGCCCGCTACGGTTGACAGGAGGCTTCAAAAAGCTACTCATTCTACTTGCCACTCAAAGAGCTTGATGGTAAAAAATGATACCCTCTTTTAAAGATACATTGCAAAACGCTTTATTAGTTCTCGTCTTGACGACGTTTTCCGTTGAATGCAAATGTAGCCACCAACATAGCTGTACCTAGTGTTGCAAAAGCTGCCGAGTTATCTTCACCGGTATTCGGCAATTGCGCTTTATTTGTAGAAACTACTGATGTTGGGATGCTGCTATCTTGCGTTGGTGTAGCAGGTGTAGTAGATTTTGGTTTTGAAACTTCTGGAGTTGGAGTCGGAGTGACTGGTTTCAACTCGTAAACGTAAACAACTTTTTGAGCTGTCTCAGTAACCTTGCCTGAAACTGGGGCTGAATCTGCTTTGTGTTCCTTGAAGACATAAACATTGCCTGCTTCGTCTTTCAATTCAGTTTCATTCTTCGTCTCATAAGCTGTGCCAGTTGACTGGTTTTCGCTAAAGACTGGAGTTTCTGCTTTTAGAACCTTACCATCTGTCGTTACATGTTCGACTACGACATTGCCTTTGACTTCTTCGTAAACGAAGGTTACTTTTTGAGTACCCTCTTTGACTTCACCTTTTGGATCCGCAGAGTCTTCCTTGAGACCTTTATAAACAAACGTACGACCGTTGTCTGTCACAATCTTGTCTTCTGGTTGGGTCTCATATGGTGTACCAACTGGTTCATCTGTCTTGACTGGGGTTTCCTTCTTCAGAACTTCACCAGTTGTTGTAACGTGTTCGACTGTGACATCACCTTTTGGTGCGTCTGGTGTTGGTGTTGGAGTGACTGGTTTCAACTCGTAAACGTAAACAACTTTTTGAGCTGTCTCAGTAACCTTGCCTGAAACCGGGGCTGAATCTGCTTTGTGTTCCTTGAAGACATAAACATTGCCTGCTTCGTCTTTCAATTCAGTTTCATTCTTCGTCTCATAAGCTGTGCCAGTTGACTGGTTTTCGCTAAAGACTGGAGTTTCTGCTTTAAGAACTTTACCGTCTGTCGTTACATGCTCGACTGTGACATTACCTTTGACTTCTTCGTAAACGAAGGTTACTTTTTGAGTACCCTCTTTGACTTCACCTTTTGGTTGCGCAGAAGTTTTATCAACCTCTTTGTACTTGAAGGTACGACCGTTGTCTGTCACAATCTTGTCTTCTGGTTGGGTCTCATATGGTGTACCAACTGGCTCATTAGTTTTAACTGAGGTCTCTTCCTTCAGAACCTCACCAGTTGTTGTAACATGTTTTACCGTGACACTACCTTTAGGAACTTCCGAAGTTGGAACAACTTCATAATAGTATACAGTTCTCCCACCTGGGAAATATGGATTATTAATGTAGAAAGTTGTCCGAGTATTAGTTGATGCAACATCAACTGTTACATTCGCTGTTTCCCCATCTCTCAAGACACCTTTAGCAGGCTTGCCATTAATATCTTTTGCAACGTTATTGTCAGGATCCAGAAGTTCCCAGTCAATCGCTTTTCCATTATCATCATTCATCAGATATCTGATGAAATAACCTTTATCGGTACCTACAGCAAGCGCATCACCCTTACTTACTAGAGGATTGATGAAACCACTTGTATTGGTACCACTATCTTTGATCAACTTATAGGTCACACCATCTGCTGTAATTGTTTCTGGTGCTGCAGTTGTAAATTTGTACCCTGACATTTCTGTTTGTGTCACAGTCGCTAACACTTTGTTAGAATCTTTGACAACATATTCTGTCTTCTTGTCAATTAATCTAGGAACGAACCAGCCATAGCCCATATAACGACCGTTGGTATATCCCAGTGCCTTTTCGTAGTTGGTATATAGCTCATCAAACCAACCATCTGTTGCATCTGAAGTAGATACAGATGCGATTGGAAGATTTCCATTATTTGTGATAACCTCCCTATGTTGGATAGTGTATGTAGTATCTTTGGACCATAACCACCTTCCTTTGCTAACGTATTTAAGTTCATCCACATGAAGACCAGGAACTAGGGTATCAGTCATTAATAACTTACCATCACCACCGTACATATCTATATATACATTTCCCGTGCCGTCTCTATCTGTACTAAAGGCCATCTGATGGATAAGTGCCGCTCCACCAGATGAGCTCGTCACAACTTCACCGCTTTTATCCACATAAAGAGGGCCTGTGGTCCGATCATTTAACTTATCCGTTTTAATAACAGCAAACGTGTAATTTTTAGAATTATGGTTTACCGTACCAGTAAACTTAGGGTTCATTGACTTTACTTCAGGCTCAGTTGTCGTAAAACCATCTGTCGGAATTTCACTAATTGTTTTGATACCTTTTCCTGGTGTTACAACTACTTCTTTAGTATTTGTCGCCGCTGAACGCTCAGTTCCTACAGCTGCTCTAAATTCTTGAGGTGCCTCAGCGCTCTCTAGTGGCGCTAACGAGGCATCCACTCCCTCTTCAATAGGTGCTACTTCTTCATCAGTTGTTGTCACTTTATCCAATGTCTCATCCGTTGGCAAAGCAACATCACTTTCCATTACCTCTTTAGCAGATGAATCTGTATTTGTCGGAACCTGCTCTGCAGCAACTGTAGCCATGTTACCCAAGAATAGTGCAACAAAGACAACGGATGCTACTCCTGTTTTAAACTTACGAATTGAAAAACGTTGACGCTTATCTGGAAACATTTGATTTTTTCCATTGTGTCTCATTATTTTCTCCTTAATATAAATATAGATATTTTTTGTCGCTGGTCGTGAAAACAATATTCATAAGTCTCTTCAAATTGTTCTTTTCAAAACAGAAACATCATCCCCCTTTGTACTTACTTTTATTGTAAATTTCACTAAAACAACCTTTTAACGATAACTGAAAAATTGAAATTTGTCAAATGTTACATATTACAAACCATTACTTGACCCTTCTCAAAGCAAAAACAAACAAAAGAAGACGATTACAACAAGGTTAGGCAAAAAGTCCGGCTTCGCTTCTCAGAGTTCGTGTCAACATCTCAGCACATCGCATTAAAAAGATGATTAAGTCATAACCACCCGTGAAAACGGGTGGCTTGTACACCGGCTATAAGCCGTTTCTCTCCAGCGACGTCTAAAGACGTTCGCTGAACTTCGTTCAGGTTAGTGCTATAATTACTTGACTAATGCCCGT
>NZ_JAOTGF010000031.1:0-14255 GCF_044427305.1 Streptococcus sp. 2021WUSS109 | reverse complement strand
ATGATGAGATTTAGCAGTATACTGTAAGTAGCTCATTTGGACTAACCTCCTGTATGTTTAGACACTTACAGTATAGTCTATTTGGGCTTTTTATTGTAGTTTGAAATGAACTAGTACCACAGGTAAGTATGGAAATCGAAAGTTTTTGGGCTAGAGGCTACTATGTGAGTACCGTTGGACTGAACGAAAAGACGGTAGCGAAATATATTCGCGAGCAGGAGAAAAATGACATCGCACTTGATAAGTTAAGTGTTAAAAAATATGAAGATCCATTTTCAGATAGTAGTTTTAGAACAAGATAAAAGCCCGTTGTTACGGGCATTAGTCAAGTAATTATAGCACTAACCTGAACGAAGTTCAGCGAACGTCTTTAGACGTCGCTGGAGAGAAACGGCTTATAGCCGGTGTACAAGCCACCCGTTTTCACGGGTGGTTATGATTTTATCCTAACAATTGCTGCAACCATTGGCTGCCATAGATCCAAAAGAAGCTATAGGCCACAACTGAGAAAGGGCGACAAAGTAAAGTAATCATAATAAATTTCCGATAGCTCATGCTTGTTAATCCAGTAATCATCACCACTATGTCAGCTGGAGAAATGGGAGAAAGCATGCAGAGAATAAAGAAAATTTCATAACTACGTTTATTATTAATTTTGCTTTCATATTTGTAAAATGTATCTTCAGACATGAAGAGGAGACAAAATTTCTTTCCATAGCGACGAGCCAACCAGAAAAGGATGATACTACCGATTGAAATTCCAAGATAATTGAGAAAGAATCCCCACCAAAAATGAAATACGAGGAAACCCACAACAGTCGTAACACCACCTGGAATAATCGGAAATACAACTTGAATAATCTGAATAGCTAAAAAGGAGAGGCTACCTAAAGCACCTTGGCTTTTGATTAAATCGCTTAAGACATTTTGGTCGTTCAAAATGCCAATCTTATAGAGCCAAAACAGAAAAATAGCAGTCCCGATAAGGGTCAAAATACTTAATACTTGAATGGTTTTTTGCCAAAATTTATACATACTTTCATTTTACCATATTTCAAAATTTTTTTAAATTGTAAGGAAAATGTAAAATAATTTTGCTATTTATAAAAAATTCTGCTATAATAATTCCTGTATCAAATCCTACGGGGTTGTTACGGATTCGACAGGCATTATGAGGCTTGTTCTGCAACTCATCGGCAGATGTAAAAATGCCAGTTAAATATAACTGCAAAAAATACAAACACTTACGCATTAGCAGCTTAATAACCTGCCTGCGTGACCAGTCGCGAATTGCTTGTGTTTGCTGATTGGTCTTAAAATAACAAGCTACGTTGGGATTGAGTCAGGCAGTTCCAAAAGAGATTTACTGACTCGCTTGGTCTAGGTTTGAGTTATGTATCGAGTTCAAGTTAAAGCAAGACATAACCTATGGTTGTAGACGAATAAGTTAGCAGGTGTTTGGACGTGGGTTCGACTCCCACCAGCTCCATATATGGAAGATTACTCAAGAGGCTCAAGAGGCCGTGTTGGAAACGCGGTAGGCGTGTAACAGCGTGCGTGGGTTCGAATCCCATGTCTTCCGTATGTTATTGAAGAACGACTGATTGTCGTTCTTTTTTTGTCTGTGAATGATGCAACTGAAAATAAATGAAAGTTCAGGTTTTATGGTAAAAAACTTGTTTTTCTTCAAAAATATGATATGATAGTTAACAACATACCAGATGGAGGTTGTGTTAACAGTGTTGAATGTAAATGAATTGGTCAAAACAGAGTTGCATTGTCATTTGGACGGCTCATTGTCTCTCGGAATAATTCGACAATTGGCACAGATGGCTAAAATCACTATTCCTGCAGAAGATGAAGCATTAAGAAAATTAGTTAGTGTTCACGGAAAAGTTGATAGTTTATTGGCTTATTTAAAGTTATTCGATTTTGTTCGTCCACTCTTACAAACCGCATCAGCTTTAGAATTGGCAGCCTATGATCTTGTACGACAAGCTGCAAGAGATAAGATCATTTACATTGAGGTTCGTTTTGCACCAGAACTGTCGACGGATCAAGACTTGACTATTTTACAAGCGGTCTCAGCAGTTTTAGTTGGACTAAACAGGGGGCAGGAAGATTTTGGAGTGGTTGCTAAACTTTTGGTTTGTGGTTTAAAGCAAACGAATACGAATCAAACGAAGGAACTCTTTTCGGCTATTGCTGATTTGGCACCAAAAGGACTTGTGGGATTTGATTTTGCAGGAAATGAAGCAGACTATCCTACGGAAGAACTTCGGGATATTATTCAATTTACTCAGTCTTTAGGTTATCCCATGACTTTCCATGCCGGAGAATGTGGATGTGTGACCAATGTGATTCAAGCTCTTGAACTTGGGATTAGAAGGATTGGTCATGGCACAGCACTTACTCGCAATCCTGAAGCTATCCAAGCTTTTGTCAATAGCGGAGCAACACTCGAAATGTGCCTAACATCGAATCTTCAAACTGGTGCAGCTGATTCGATTGAGTATTTTCCATATCATGAGCTAGTTGAGGCAGGAGCAAACATCACAATCAACACAGATAATCGTACCGTTTCTAATACTACACTTAATAGAGAATATCAATTATTTGTAGAATGTTTTGGGACTAGCAAGGCTGATTTTTATCGCTTCAATCAAAACGCCATTCAGGCAAGTTTTGCCAGCGAAGAAGAAAAGAAAGTTTTGTTGGAACTCCTAGACCAACAGTATTAAGAAAAAAGCTCTATACCGGTCGATTAGACCAGTAAAGAGCTTTTTATTGTAGATTTAATTTCTTTGTCATAATGAAGTGGGTTCCAAAGTAGTAAGCAAAAGCTAGGATAATATTGACTAATGCTAAGACTGGACTTGGATAGAGAGAAAATGGTGTAGAATAAGCTGCTCCTAGGTTACTTAGGACAAAGAAAGTGCTAAATACTCCAGTAACGATGAGAATGCCGATATAAGTCAAGATTGCAAAGAGGAAGCGATGATCCTTGAATAATTGACCGACAGATATAGAGAAGTAGATCAAAAGGATACCAGTGGTAATTTCAATTAAATAATAGACAAGCTGACTAAGTAAAACTGTCCAGTCGATAGCTTGAACAAAAGTTTGTATTTCTGGCGTAACGGCTTCCTCGCTTGCTGCTAGAATGACTGCAAGGATGATTCCAATTGAAAGTAAGCAAGTAATACCTGCCAAGACATACCAAACAATAGAGGCAAGTAGTTTGCTTAAGATGATCTGATGGCTAGATACCGGCAGGGTCATAGTGAGATAACCTTGTCGACCATAAACATTTTTTCTAAAACGGTTGATTACTAGAACAAATGTTGACAAGAAGAGTGCGGCAATCAAAATACCAAAAGTCATAAAGGATGTTCCCAATAAGACCATCTCTCCACCGCCAGGTTCAGTATTTCCAGCCTGCGTACGTAGGGCCAACGCTTGTAGCCAAAAACCAAGTACTGCTGATAGGGCTACAGCTGCAATATAAATTCCCAAATACCATTTACCTACGGATTGAAATTCGTATTTCAATAATTTTTTAAACATAGCAATCTCCTTCTAACTAAGCCTTAAAATCTTGGCGGAAGAGTTCGTCAATAGATTCTCCGCTTTCAATTCGCAAGTCATCTACATTCCCATGGCGAATAACGCTTCCGTAATGGAGGAAAATAACCTCGTCCAAAATTTGCTCAACATCTGAAATTAAGTGAGTAGAGATAATAACAGAAGCAGTCGGAGAGTAGTTGTTGACGATGGTTTTTAAAATGTAGTCTCGGGCGGCAGGGTCAACACCACCAATTGGCTCATCTAAAACATACAGTTGTGCTTGACGGCTCATCACCAGAATGAGCTGGACTTTTTCCTTATTCCCCTTGGAGAGATGTTTCATACGACTGTTTAAATCAATACCCAAATCTTGTAAAAGATGGAGAGCACGCTCCTTATCAAAATCAGCGTAAAAATCTTCAAAAAACGTAATTGCTTCGAGCACTTTCATATGTTCATCAAGATAAGTGGTATCTGGGAGATAAGATACAATTGCCTTGGTTTCTGGCGATGGTGTGCGACCATTGATCAATACTTGACCATATTCTGGCTGCAACAGACCGTTGATCAATTTAATCATGGTTGTTTTACCCGAACCATTTGGTCCCAAAAGTCCTATGATTTTTCCGGCAGCTAACTTCAAATTAACATTATTTAGGGCGACAGCTCCACCATAAGATTTTGAAACTTGCTGTAGCTCAACCAAAGTATATGCGTTACTCATAAGTAACTCCCTTCAAATAATCATCTAACTGGCTAGTGAGTTCATCGTGTCTAAAGCCCAATTCTAACATATTGTTCACGAAGTTCTCCAGTTCCTTTTGGGCTAAATGTAGGCGAGTTTGTGTAATCAATTCCTGATTATCCGTTACAAAACGGCCTGTTGTGCGTACTGAGTAAACAAATCCTTCTGTTTCTAAATCAGACAAAGCGCGCTGAACGGTATTTGGATTGACGCCAGCAATGTCGGCTAAGTCACGAACAGTTGGAAGTTTATCTCCAGATTTTAATTGATTGGTCACAATCTGCAATTTAATAGTATTGCTGATTTGAATATAGATGGGGATGTTATTATCAAATTTCCAAGCCATAATCGTTTCCTTTCTAGGATGACACCCGTGTGTATGTCTTATATTAATAATACAATAAATCATATAAATTAACAAGGGAAATGTTTTGAATTTTTTTAAAATATTTTTTGATGATTATTTGATATAATTTAAGAAGAAACAACAAAAGGAGAATACCATGCTAGCACAATTAGATACAAAGACAGTTTATACCTTTATGGATAGCATGGTGACGATAGAGAGTTATGTAGGCAGGGCTAAAGAGCTCGGTTATCACGCATTGGGGATAATGGATAAAAATAGTCTTTATGCAGCCTATAGTTTTATGGAATCCTGTAACAAAATGGGGCTTCAACCAATTATTGGTTGTGAACTGGACTGGAAATTACAGAGAGAGGAGCAGGATGTCACTACTCAATTGATTGCTCTGACAACCAGAGGTTATCGCAATCTATTGAAAATTTCGACTGCTAAGATGACAGGGCAAGATGATTTTGAAACCATTCGTCAGTATTTAGTCGACATAGCAGTGGTTGTTCCTTATTTTTCTGGCATTGAGCACCTCGATTTGGGTGTAAACTATTATATCGGAGTGACAGTTGACACACCGGTTCAAGATTTTAAGCAAGCAATACTCCCGATTCATACGGTTCGTTTTTTTGAAGAGGAACAATTGGAAAGTCTACAGGTTCTACATGCTATTCGAGATAATATTCCACTTAATCAAGTTGTAGATATAGATAGTCGACAAAAGCTTTTATCGGCTGATAGCTTAACCAATCTATTTTCTAATCGGTTTCCGCAAGCAGTTGATAATTTACGTGACTTGGTTGCAGGGATTTCTTATCAATTAAATACAGATTTAAAATTGCCGCGTTTTAATCGTGACAGACCTGCAGTGGAAGAATTATACGAACGCTCCTATCAAGGATTAGAAGAAAAGGGCTTGACTAATTCACTGTATAAGGAACGCTTGGCAAAGGAATTATCCATTATTCATCAAATGGGATTTGATGATTATTTCTTGATTGTATGGGACCTACTTCGTTTTGGACGTAGCCAAGGGTACTACATGGGAATGGGGCGCGGTTCAGCTGTTGGAAGCCTAGTTGCCTACGCCTTAAATATCACAGGTATTGATCCTGTTAAGCATAATCTTCTATTTGAACGCTTTCTCAATGCTGAACGTTATTCAATGCCCGATATTGATATTGATATTCCAGATATTCATCGAGCAGATTTTATTCGTTATGTACGAGATCGTTATGGTTCAACCCATGCTGCGCAAATTGTAACCTACTCGACATTTGGAGCTAAGCAGGCCATTCGTGATGTATTTAAGCGTTTCGGAACACCTGAATATGAGTTAAGTAATATTACCAAGAAAATTTCATTTAGGGATAGTCTTACTTCTGCCTATCAGCGAAATGCCGCTTTTCGTCAGATTATCAATAGTAAGATAGAGTACCAAAAAGCTTTTTCGATTGCTCAACAAATTGAAGGGCAACCCCGACAGACTTCTATCCATGCAGCAGGGATAGTGATGAGTGATGAGGACTTGACAGATACCATCCCTCTTAAAATAGGGGATGACATGCTGGTAACCCAATATGATGCACATGCTGTTGAGGCGAATGGTCTGTTGAAGATGGATTTCCTTGGCTTACGAAATCTGACCTTTGTGCAAAAAATGGCAGAAGGAGTACGTGAACGTTATCAGCAGGAAATTGATATTGCCAAGATAGATTTAGAAGACAAGAAAACCTTGGAACTTTTTTCTGCTGGTCGAACTAAGGGAATTTTTCAATTTGAACAGCCTGGTGCGATTAGCCTGCTTCGAAGGGTCAAACCTGGTCGATTTGAAGATATAGTTGCAACAACGAGTTTGAATAGACCGGGGGCTAGTGATTATTCGGATAACTTTGTAAAACGCAAGCATGGACAAGAGACAGTTGATTTGTTGGACCCAACCATTGCTCCTATTTTACAACCGACTTATGGTATCATGCTTTATCAGGAACAGGTCATGCAGATTGCACAGGTCTATGCAGGATTTACGCTTGGAAAGGCTGATTTACTCCGCAGGGCGATGTCTAAAAAGAATGTCCAGGAAATGCAGGCAATGGAAGCGGAATTTTTACAGGGAGCACTGAAAAACGGACATGCTGAAGAGAATGCAAGGGAAATATTTGGCATGATGGCTAAGTTCGCTGGTTATGGTTTTAACCGTAGCCATGCCTATGCTTATTCAGCCTTAGCCTTTCAAATGGCCTATTTCAAGAGTCACTATACGGATGTCTTTTTTGATGTCATGCTCAATCATTCTAGCAGTGCTTATATTGAAGATGCGATGCAGTTTGACTTTGAGGTAGCTCAACTCACGATTAACAATATTCCTTATCACGATAAGTTTGATAAAAGTAAGGTTTACCTAGGATTAAAAACACTAAAAGGTTTGCCTAAAGATTTAGCTCTATGGATATTGGATCATCGTCCCTATAAGTCTGTAGAAGATTTTATTTTGCGCTTGCCAGATAATTTCAAGAAAAAAGATTTACTGATCCCTCTTATTCAGATTGGTTTATTTGATGATTTTGACGCCAATCGTAAAAAGATTATTGAAAATCTAGACAATCTCTTTGTCTTTGCAGAGGCGATTGGTACATTTTTTGCAGAGGAGAGTTATAGTTGGACAGATGTAGAAGATTACAGTGACAGCGAAAAATTTATGCTAGAGCAAGAATTGCTAGGTGTTGGTATTAGTCCGCATCCTTTAGTCACTATTTGTCGAGAGTCTAAGCGTAGTTTTACAGATTTGGCTGATTTAGCGGTTGGCAATCGAGCGACCGTTCTTGTGCAGATTCAAGCTATTCGATTGATTCGTACCAAAAAGACTGGGGAGCAGATGGCATTTCTTCGAGTGACAGATACCAAGAGGACGCTTGACGTGACGCTTTTCCCAGAATCTTATCGCCAATACGCTTCTATTTTGGAAGAAGGGGCAATGGGCTACATCACAGGTAGAGTGCAAGAGCGCGATGGACAGTTGCAATTAGTTCTAGAAAAATTAGAGCCTGTCAGTTTGGAGAAATTTTGGATTCTTTTGGAAAATCGAGAACACGATTATGCCGTTGCTCGTATTTTGGATAAATATAGAGGAAGCATTCCAGTAGTACTTCATTATCAAGATAGTAATCAGACAATTCAGGCTGAGCATCACATGGTTATGAAAACGCCTCAATTAGAAGAAGAGTTAAGTGAATTTGTTATGAAAACGATTTTTCGATAAAAAAATAGCAAAAAGTCAAGCAAGTTTAGGTTAAGTATGTTATAATAGGGCAGTTAAAATGAAAAGTTAAAGGAGCATTAACGAATGAAACGTATTGCTGTTTTGACCAGTGGTGGTGACGCCCCTGGTATGAATGCTGCTATTCGTGCAGTTGTTCGTCAAGCAATTTCAGAAGGAATGGAAGTTTATGGAATCAACGAAGGTTACGCAGGTATGGTTGCGGGTGATATCCATGAATTGTCTGCACGTTCTGTAGGTGATATTATTTCACGTGGAGGAACATTCCTTGGTTCAGCTCGTTATCCAGAATTTGCCAAATTAGAAGGGCAACTTAAAGGGATTGAGCAATTGAAAAAACATGGTATTGAAGGTGTAGTTGTTATCGGTGGTGACGGTTCTTACCACGGAGCAATGCGCTTGACGGAGCATGGTTTCCCAGCTATTGGTGTACCTGGTACCATTGACAACGACATCGTGGGGACAGATTTTACAATCGGTTTTGACACAGCTGTAACAACTGCTATGGATGCGATTGATAAGATTCGCGATACTTCATCAAGTCACCGTCGTACTTTCGTCATTGAAGTAATGGGACGTCATGCAGGTGATATCGCTCTTTGGGCTGGTATTGCTTCTGGTGCAGATGTTATTGTTGTTCCAGAAGAAGACTTCAATATCAACGATGTTGTTGACCGTATTAAAGCGGGTTACGATAAAGGTAAGAAACATAGCATCATTGTCTTGGCCGAAGGTGTTATGCCAGCGGCACAGTTTGCTGAAGAATTGAAAGCAGCAGGCGATACAAGTGATCTTCGTGTGACAGAACTTGGTCATATCCAACGTGGTGGTTCTCCAACAGCGCGTGATCGTGTACTTGCTTCTCGTATGGGAGCTCATGCCGTTAAATTGCTTAAAGAAGGCCGTGGTGGTCTTGCGGTAGGTATCCGTAACGAGCAAATGGTTGAAAATCCAATTCTTGGAACTGCAGAAGAAGGTGCCTTGTTTAGCTTGACTACTGATGGCAAGATTGTAGTTAATAATCCGCATAAAGCAGATTTGGAATTGGCTGATTTGAACCGTAATTTGTCAATCTAGGCATCGTTGTTTTAAAGTGTTAATTAAGGGTCATATGACCATTGAAATAAAAGGAGTTTTGTTAAGATGAACAAACGTGTTAAAATTGTTGCAACCCTTGGTCCAGCGGTAGAAATCCGTGGTGGTAAAAAATTCGGTGACGATGGTTACTGGGGTGAAAAATTGGATGTTGAGTCATCAGCACAGAAAATTGCTGCTTTGATTACAGAAGGTGCCAATGTTTTCCGTTTCAACTTCTCACACGGTGACCACCAAGAGCAAGGTGATCGTATGGCAACAGTTCGTCGTGCAGAAGAAATCGCTGGTAAAAAAGTAGGTTTCTTGTTGGATACAAAAGGTCCAGAAATCCGTACAGAATTGTTTGAAGATGATGCAAAAGAATACGCATATACAACTGGTGACAAATTGCGTGTTGCTACAAAACAAGGTATCAAATCTACAAAAGAAGTGATTGCCCTGAACGTAGCAGGTGGTTTGGATGTCTTTGATGATGTTGAAGTTGGTAAGCAAATCCTTGTTGATGATGGCAAACTTGGTTTGACAGTTGTTGAAAAAGATGCAGTAAACCGTGAATTTGTTGTTTTGGTTGAAAACGACGGTGTAATTGCTAAACAAAAAGGTGTAAACATCCCTTACACAAAAATTCCTTTCCCAGCTCTTGCAGAGCGTGATAATGCAGATATCCGCTTCGGTCTTGAGCAAGGTTTGAACTTTATTGCTATCTCATTTGTACGTACTGCAAAAGACGTAGAAGTTGTTCGTAACATCTGTAAAGAAACTGGTAACGATCACGTTCAATTGTTTGCGAAAATCGAAAACCAACAAGGTATCGACAACATCGACGAAATCATCGAAGCAGCAGATGGTATCATGATTGCTCGTGGTGACATGGGTATCGAAGTACCATTTGAAATGGTTCCAGTTTACCAAAAAATGATTATCACTAAAGTGAATGCAGCTGGTAAAGCAGTTATCACAGCAACAAACATGTTGGAAACAATGACTGAAAAACCACGTGCAACTCGTTCAGAAGTATCAGACGTATTCAACGCAGTTATCGATGGTACTGACGCAACAATGCTTTCAGGTGAGTCTGCAAACGGTAAATATCCAGTAGAATCAGTTCGTACAATGGCAACTATCGCTAAAAACGCACAGACTCTTCTTAATGAATATGGTCGTTTGAACTCTGATCAGTTTAATCGTGCCTCTAAAACAGAAGTTATTGCTTCTGCAGTAAAAGACGCATGTCACTCAATGGACATCAAACTAGTTGTAACAGTTACAGAAACAGGTTACTCAGCTCGTTCAATCTCTAAATACCGTCCAGATGCGGACATCTTGGCAGTAACATTTACTGAGAAAGTACAAAAATCATTGATGCTTAACTGGGGTGTTATTCCAATTGTAACAAACCGTCCAGATTCAACTGACGATATGTTTGATTTGGCTGAACGCATTGCCAAAGAGCAAGGTCTTGTTGAAGCAGGAGATGATATTATTATCGTTGCTGGTGTGCCTGTAGGTGTTGCAGGTTCAACAAACACTATGCGTGTTCGTACAGTAAAATAATAAAAAGGTCCGCTTGGACCTTTTTGTAGTAATTAGAGAATAAGTTAAATACGTGCTGTTATAGATTTTTTGTCGCTAAATGATTTTGGGATGTTGATATAAAAAATAAATAAGAGTAAGAATAACTTGTTCAAAGAATATAAATATAAATGGAGGAAAGATGAGAATTCAAGAACGATTTTCTTTAAGAAAGTCAGCAGTTGGATTGGTTTCTGTATCTTTACTATGTACTGCAATCTATGCACCGACTGTTGTTGCTGACACAGTTACCACAAGAGAAAATCTAACGATTGAGGAATTACAAGAAAAAGAAGAGGCGTCTACTGAATCAGAAAAATTAGGCTCTTTAGATGATTCTAGCTCTGAAATTGTAGAGAAAGTAGTAGATAACATCCCATCATCTATTGGTGCTGAACGAGATGGTGCGGTAGAGATGAAATCGGACAATGGGGACGAGAATGCAGTTTCTAGAGACGACTCAGAAGTTACGACAAATGAGCAAAATCAGATAGAGGTTACTGAGACAAAAGAAATTTTGAATCACACCAGTTACCAAACGGAGAGTGGCGAGCAACGAAAAATTGTATGGGCCTATGGAATTACTCCTCCTGTAATGGAACAAAGCGGTGGTTTTGTAAAGGAAAAGTATGGAGACTATTTAAACTATACAGCGCCATTTGAGGCTGGAAAAGGCTACTATGATACCAATAAGAGTCTGAATGCTTCATTTATTGACCTTAATCTTTGTTTTGCAGCTGTGTCTTCAAACATGGTACATTGGTGGTTGGAACAGAATAGTTCCTATGTTGAGCGATATCTCAAAGAAAAAAAGGGTACAGTAAATGTTGAAGAAAACTACGCAATAACGGACTTACGGCGCTATATTAATTCATTCCAAAATCAACAAAATAGTCGAGTTTTTGATATGTTCAAAACTTACTATGGTTATCGTACAAATGGTTTTGTATCAGATGCCTTGGTTGACTTGTTTATTAACGGATATAAACCTAAGGCACAGGGCGGTGTCAATCTGGAAGATAGCCAGTTAGTACCCGATAGTAGGGGTGGCTTTTTCTACGACGTTTTCAAAGAGAAAAAACTGACAAATCGAATTTTTAGTGGTAGTTATGAGCGGTTTGGTGAGGATGTTCGAACTGTTTTGGAAAGCAAAGGATTACTCGGCTTAACTTATAGAACATTAGGTTATGCAACGCATATTGTGACGGTATGGGGTGCTGAGTACGACAATCAAGGTAAGATTAAGGCTGTCTATATCACAGATTCTGATGACCAACAAGAACAAATTGGTTTGAAGCGTATGGGAATCACTCGTGATGCTTCTGGAAATCCACGTTTGAATAATCATATGAAAAATAATTCAGCTGGAGCGCTTTTGGATTATGTCCATACAATCCGTCTGGGTCAAGACTTATGGGAAGAATATTTCAATCCACTTGCAAAAGCCAAAGAAACAGCTAGTCAGACATTAGCCGATACAAAGAAGGCGTTGGATTTGTCTATTCAAGGACAATCTGAATTGCCAGAATCAATGCGACTGATTTATCTTGAAAAACTAAATAATCTCTATAATCAAGGAATTCTATCTATTCAAAAGGCAGAAAGTTCTGAGATGCTAAGTGGTGCATTGGAAAATGGTTTAAATAGTTTAAAGAGTTTAGATTTTCCTATTTCAGAAGTTGGAAATGCTTTGGCACCAGATTTACCAGTAGGTGATCGCTCAACGGTTTCAGATGTTGATTCTCTATCATCTCAAGAAACAAGTTCCACAAATTTGGAAGCAGACACAGAGAATGCAGGTCTTATTGCAGATGGTGCCGATCAATTGCATTTTCCAGTGGAGGTCCAAACGACATCTTCTGTAGAGGCTGAGGGAGATAATGTTTTTGAACAAGAGGCAGATACATTGCCAATAATTATTGAAAACAAGGATGAATTTGGTTCAGAACTATCAAGAAACATGCAAACGTCAGAAACGGATTCGCTAGTAGTAGCTGTTGAAGAAGATGTGAAAAATGATGAGGTAGCCCAAGTTGAAGAGCTTCTTGAATCAGAAAAAGTTGAAAATCAGAGTTCGGAACTTCTGTCAGACACCCTAATCGTAGATGGTGCAAATGACAAAGAAGAAGATAGAGTGGAGGCGGTTGTTTCTGAACAACCAGACTCAATACCACATCAAAATGTAGAAATCTCTCCTGTAGAACTAACGAATGTCGAAACTGAATCTGTGGTCACTCCTGTTAATGATGCAGCTACTCCTCATGGTTCCCCGATGTATATAGATAATTCCGTAACTGAATCTGTAGCTACTCCACTTGAAAAAGACTCCATTCAAGCCGGAGAGACAGAAATTGCAGAACCAACCTCGACCGAATCAACTAGTGTTGAAGCTGAACTTATCGACAATTCTGAAATCCATTCAGCTACCTCTTCAGTTACTCCCCGTGGTTCCTCGGCATATGCAGATAGTTCCACAACTGAATCTGTAGCCACTCCGCTTGAGAAAGATTCCATTCAGACCAGAGAGATAGAAAATGCGGAACAAACTTTGAGCGAACCAACGAATGCCGAAGCTGAATCTGTAGCTACTCTGCTTGAAAAAGACTCCATTCAGGCTGGAGAGACAGAAATTGCAGAACCAACCTCGAGCAAATCAACTAATGTCGAAGCTGCATCTGTCGACAATTCTGAAATTCATGCAGCTATCTCTCTAACTGCTGTTTCATCAGTTAATCTGGATAATCCAGTGATTGAACCAGTAGCTATCCCCCTTATCGGTTCTAAGAGAGACACGAATGCAGAAGTGGAAGTTTCTTCGTTATCGAAAAGAGAGGTTAGAAAACCAAATACTGAAGGGCCAAGCTCTGTTCAATCAAAAATTCTTAAGAAAGAATTGCTAGAATCAAGCTTAGCAGAAGCAGGGGCTCCATTGCTAGAAGCCACTATCGCTCAGTCTTCAAACTCAAATAGTACTGAGATAGGTATGAGCTATCAGAATACTGTGTTATTAGTGACTAATAATACAGAGCGTCAAGCGTCTAAATCAGAAATTGTTATGGAACACAAGGAGACAGAGTTAGTTGAAACGGTTTCATCTGCTTCTGAGCCTGTAGTGCTCGTAGAAAATAGCTCACAAACCTCAAATAATACTATTGAATCTGGTAAGAATATGGGAGTTCAATCTCAAGCAGGTGCAAAACAAATTTTAGGCGTAGAACAATCTTCGAAAGTAAGTATACCTACTTCAAGACAGATTATGGGAGTCGGTCTATTGACTCTTGTTCTTGGTAGTGCTTTAGGTTTGCTAAAGAAAAGACGTAAGTAAAAGAAATATTTTCAACGAATTAGGTTTTTAAGTGAATCAGTTCCTATAGTTGCTATAACATGCTATAGATAATTCTTTAATAGTTTGAGACTAGAATGGTAGTATTCTAGATAGAAATAAGCAACGAGGTTCCCCCCGTTGCTTATTGTATTATGGCTTCGAGCCAGTTTTTCTCGTAGAGAAAAACAAGAAAACCACCAGCTATGCTGGTGGCTGACAAGGCTTTGAGCTTCCATTTCTTTTTCCTGATATAATCTAATTGTTCAGGTTAGATAAAGGAGGAAAAAGAAATGGCTAAAACCAGTTACAGTTTATCACA
>NZ_JAOTGF010000030.1:0-15402 GCF_044427305.1 Streptococcus sp. 2021WUSS109 | reverse complement strand
GAAACCAAATTGACCGCGATTGTAGTCTGGATTTTCTTTGTGTAACATAGCGATTCTCCCTCTGCTTATTAGCTAGTATTCCTATCTCTATTATACTACTTTACATATGAAAAAGCCGTTAGAAATATAATTCTAACGACTTTGTCTTCATTCTGAAATAGATTGGACATTGTCCAATCTATTTTAGTTTTCTGCGTAATATTCCTGACCGTAGCCTTCTACTTCAGCATTGATTTGCCAAGAGATACCAAACTTGTCTGTTACATTACCATAGGCAGGAGACCAAGGAACTGCTTGAAGTTCCATATTGATAGCAGTTGCATCTACGGATAACTTGCTGTATAGTTCCTGCGCTGTCTCAGCATCATCTGTGATAAGCGCAACTGTAATATTGTCACCTACTGTATAAGGCATTTCTGGGTTGTTGTCTGACAACATAAACCGTTGACCATTCAAACGAAACTGTGCATTCATCACGTAATTTTCTAGTTCAGCAGGGCAGTCTGGTAAGAAATCTTTAAATAGATTTACTTGCTCAACTGTTGCCCCAAGAGCATTTTTATAAAACTCGATGGCTTCCAAACCATTACCATTAGTAACCAAGTATACTTCCATTGCTTTGAGCATGATGGACCTCCAAAATTATGATGGTTTATTATATCACGAGTTAGTTATACGGACAAATTTTTCGACTTATTTCTGACTAAATGTAAAATTAGTAGTCTCCACCTGGTACACCAAAATATTCTTCCAAGGTCAAGCCTGAATTGTAAATATCTGTCGCTTCTTGACCAATATATCGCACATGCCAGGATTCTGCCATATAGCCTGTGCTAGATTCTTTTCCTGGAAGATAGCGGACAATAAAGCCATATAGGTGTGCATTCGTAGCCAACCACTGAGAAGCATTGGGTTCTTCTAATAAATTACCACTTGTATCCAATAAATCAAAGGCTAATCCTGTCTGATGTTCACTATATCCAGCTCTTGCAGAATACCTATCTGCCGCTGCTTGTCCTTCTTGATTTACATAGGACTGATAGAGACTTGCCTGAGTTTCATAGGAACGAAATCCACTGTAGTTGTTGGAGATACCAAATCCTAGCGCCTGCATATCTGCTTTTAAACGTTGAAAAGCTGCTAAGGCTTCAGGATTTTCGCCTGGTGCATAATCAGCTGCAAGCGGATGCTTTTTATTGGCGATAATCACTTCGCCATATTTTCCTTGTACACTATAATAGGAACCGTTAAAATTTACCTGAGTCTCTGTACTTGTTACTTCTTGTTTTGTTTCTGCTGATGTAGCGCTGCTTGTTGACTGCTCCGAAGATGTTGAAGCAGACTGACTTGAAGTAGTCGAAACAACCGTTGACGAATTTTTTGTAGTATTGGTCTGTTCTGTCTTTTGATGACATGCTGCTAGTAAAAACATAGCCGGCAAGCATAATAGAATAGTACGTTTCATTATTATCACTCCGTTCTCTTATAATTATGTCTATTGTAGCACAATCATAAGACCCCGTCTAATGGTGGCTTATGATTTTAACCATTAATATTTTAATGCACGTTGAACTTCTCTAGATTTGTTTTCTTTACAAGAATGCACATTTACCACTGTTGCAAAAATGATAACATACATGTCATAAAAAGAAACACCAGCCTTTCGACTGGTGGACATATATGATGTTAAATACCTGTATTCACAAGTAAAGTGATTTATATACAAATAGTTTTTGAGGAAATACTGACTGTATTTTGAAAAATCAGTATTAGCTAGAGATACTGAATTGTAAGTACAGCTGAGATACCTCAGCAATAGTCCCTACCAAACATTATTTTTGATTTTTAGATGACATACCGTTTTTTATGATGTCTTCTACCTTCACATCCGGTTTATTATTTAGCACTCCTAAAAATACAAGAATACTGAGGATAATACAAATAGTCTGCTCGATTTGATTTAAAGTACGACTACACTCAATATTGAAATAACAAACCAGGACATTATCAACGAGCATCAATACCAACGAAATTAGTCCAATCCAAAACATATGTTTTTTCAAACGATTCTTTATTTGTTTCATATCTATACTCCTTTTTGATGTATAAAAATACATTTTAACATAAATAAACCATTAATTCAAAAAAATATGGGATAAAAAATATGATAAAGCAATCGAAATTTGACTGAACAGATTAAATATATCAGCACAATAAAACGGGTGATGATACCGAGTTGATAGAAACTACATATCATCATCCGTTTGTCAGCTGTAGGGAGAAAGAAATTTTATCCGATTAGCTTGATGTCCGTTCTTCACATTGTTTACCCTGCAATAAACAATGTGAAGAAACTTGTACCAACCATATCCGCAAGAGCATGCCCTAAGAAATATGGCAATAAATTATCATTTTTCCTTGTGTACATGTAGTAATAGAAAAGGCCGAAGGCTACACCAATAACAAGAGCAGATACCATTCCTTGATAGGTATGGAAAGATATACGGACAATTGTTGAAAAGAGTAAGACCAGCGAACGCTTTTTCTTATCTGTACTCAACAATAAGCCTAAGAAAAAGAACTCTTCATAGAAGCCATTAAACAAGGAATAGATAACTGTGCTGTAGTCAACGGCTAGGAAACGGTTGAGCACTATCATTATATTCCAGTCATAGTAAGGCAAGTATCCTAGGAAATTATACCCACCAGACAGACCTGGAATATATGAAAAAGCTGTAAATGCCAAATCGCTAATCAGACCAGCACCGATGAAAATCAGTGGTCCCCAGAGCAAAACTCTCCACTCTAATTTTACTTTTAGCTGCTTGAAATCATAATTCCGAATCAATAAATACACCAGGGCAAACAGGAATAATTTTCCTTGATTGGCTAGAGCCCACCAATTGTCTGCTGCAGTAAAGGATTGGACTCCTGTTTCCACTACTTCTGTTGCAGAAAATGATGCTATCCATTGCATGGTTGAGGTATAAATAGCATTACCACATAAAATCGTTGTGATAATAAACAAATCTATCCAAGTGAGTTCTTTTAGGGGCTTGGTTGGACGAATGCGTCTCAATAATCTTTTCACCTTTTCCTCCTTATATTTTTGTACATATTCTTTCTGTATAATTATATACTAAAATCCTTATAAATTTCTTAAAATATCTTATAACAAATCTAATAATTCTTGATAACTGTGAATTGTATAGGTGGGAACAGCCTTACTGTTATTTATCAGTTTAGAAGGATTATACCAAACAGTATCCATACCTGCATTATTTCCGCCTTGAATATCTGCTGTCAAACTGTCTCCAATCATTAAGGCTTGGTCAAATTGAAAACCTGAAATCTGCTCTGCTATTTTTTCATAAAAATCAGCCGCAGGCTTTTGCGTCCCCATCTGCTCAGAAATAAATACTTCTTTGAAATACGATTGAATGGGTGAGTGCAACAAGCGATTTTCCTGTATATAGGTCACGCCGTTGGTAGCCGCATAAATCTGGTAGCCTCGGTTTGTCAATTCCTGCAAAAGTCTATCTGCACCTGTAAAAATTTGTCCCTGCCGCCCAATAAATTCTTGGTAGCGCAAAGCCATCTCCCTTCCATCAACCTGCCGACCAAAGTGGTCAAAGGTCCGTGAAAAGCGGGTATTGATCAGCTCTTTCTTTGTAATGTTCCCTTTTTCCAAATCCTTCCACATGCCCTGGTTGAGCGGTCGATAGACTTCTTTAAAAGCTTGAATATCTTCAACCTCCATAGCTGTCAAAAACTGGGTTAAGGCTACTTCTTCTCCACGACTAAAATCAAGAAGAGTATGGTCAAGATCAAAGAGTAAGTGTTTGTATTGCAAGACGATAAATCCTTTCTAAGCAGAAATTACTGAAGCGATGTCAGGCAGTATGTCTAAAGTATACCACAGTTTCTAAAAAAATAGCTCTGTGTCCTCGGCTCTATTATACTTTCAGTAGCTCTGGACGTACGGATTTCCTCATTTTCATTGATTAACAAGCCATAATATACAAGCTTGCAATTTATTTTAATACACTTGATTCTATAATTTTAACATCCCCAAGATTGTCAAACGAATAGCGTTGAGTCCCCTTTTCAAACCAAGTCTTGAGAACGACATCATTCAAAATATAGGATGATTTTTCCCTTAACCAAGTAGCATCTATGCCATAGGTGTTCAAATAATTTAATAGTTCTTCTTTTTCAGTTAATTGCAAAGAAGGGAGGCCTTTGGAAGAAGAAAACCAATAGGCGCTCTCTAAGTATTCTTGCAAATTGACCGTTTCGCCCTTTTTTATCTATCCAGTAATTGGACTTAGCCCATACTAAAGAACTACTTGAATTAGAAATTTCAATGCTTTCTAGTAATTTCTTATCTCTATACTCATAAATAGACACTGTTTCCCAAACTTTTTGAGTACTCAACGCTAAACATTTGTTCCAGACCAACAAATATAGATACCTCTCCTCCATCTGGGTCATTAACAAGGAATTATATTTTATCTTTTGACTATAGTAATTAAAAACTTTAAAAATCAGAAATGAGCTCGTGACAATTATGACAATTATAACAAAAATATTTTGAAAATTTATGCTTCATATATATCTCCACATCATTGGCTCAAACCTTGAATAAATTGATGAGCGACTTGACAATTTCCACCTGATATTTTGTTATCAAAAATTTACACATTTATTATATAGTCGATAAATTTATTGATAGCGTTTCAAATGTTAAAACTAATCCAACCGCCCTTCGTCAATATTTTAGCACAAGCTAATAAGTACTTAATCTGTAAGATAATTATTGTATATTGTAAAACAGGAGGGCATCGTAGGTGTCCGCAATAACCTAACCTACTAGTTATATTTTACATTTTTAGAAAACGATACTGAAGTATTTGATATATTCTCAACTACAATTGAAAAATCTTTAGGAGAATTTATTGAAAAACGATATTGATTCGGTAGCTTTATAACAAGTCCTTTTGAATCTATATATATACTTTGCGAAGTATCATTTGGTAAAATAGTTAATTCTGATACCCCGTCGTTATCTGTATCTATCCATTTTTCAATTTGCTGTTTTTCAATATTATAAATAATGTTGGAGTCTATATCTGCCAAAATATTTCTACCTGATAGTCGTATCTTTCCATTTTTCGACTCACTAGCAATCTCAAACATCATATATGCATCAAGATTATCATAGTTTCCCTTAATATTTAATTCAATTCTCCCTTCTGCATCTAAATAATACACATTATTTGAAAAAACTCTTGAGCAAGTAATAGTAATAAATAGTACTAGAAAGATTGCAAGAGCACACAGAAAGTAGTTCTTCTTATTTTTTATTAAATTCATTACAGTTTCCATCTGATATTCCGTCCTCAAAGATCTACATATTTATTCTATCACACCAAAAAGAAATCACCTAGAAAATTCTAGATGATTTCAGAGATTGTTCCCCTTTTACAAATAGGAAAATTTTATCTGCCTTACTGATATTTCTTCAACACTTCAAAGAACTCAAGGTAAATCGTTACATGAGTATAGAGATATTTGACAGAGCGATGGTATCGTAGCTAAAACGACAAACTAGGGTTTCCTCACCCAAGGATATTTGATTTGACAATCTGAATATTCCCTATGTTATCAAAGGAATATCGGTGGCTACCTTTTTCAAACCAGACCGACAGCAACAATGTCTCCCAGACATAGGTTGATTGTCTACTAAGCCATGTACTATCAAGGTCATCATCTCTCAACAAGTCTAATATCTCTTCTCGAGTCTTTTTTTCGCTACCGTCATTCTCAATTGCAACAATAGACTGTGTGACATTCTCAACGCCATCATATATATAATTTATCTGTAATTTCCTACCATTTTTAAAGTCATGCTGGTACGAGAAAATGAAACCTTTTGTATCGTCTATATACACTGTTACTGTTTCTTCTGGTTTGAGTAACTCGCGCAAATTATAGTGTAGAGTCACAAATCCTGTATTATCAGAAAAATCATAACTGGTATCACTTTTTATAAGCTGACTATACGATTTTATCGGAATAACTTTTATACTTGTCATCTCTGAATAGATAATTTCATCTATTGGATTATGTAATCGATGGTAACTATAGGTTAGATAAACTACAACGACACCTAGAACAAGGACGAAGACTTTAATTGTACGTTTTATCATTTCGCTCCCTCCTCTAATTTCAATATGAAATCATAAGCTACAGAATTCTTGCCTTTTAACTGATTCATATTAGTAACTTTTTCAGCGCTATATATCTCTTTTTTTACATAATCAATACCCACGGATATATCAAATACTTTCTCCCTAGTAATTCCTGAATTATTTAACATATAGTATATTCCTGCTAGTCAGAAACTGAAATATTAGCAAAAGTTTAAATTCTACTAATCCGATATATTTTCAGCAACAATCTCTATATTTCCCCAATTATTCTTAGAGAAACGACTAGGATAGACTCGAAGCCAGTCAGGAATAATCTTATTCCGTAACAATTCTTCGCTTCTTCTAATGTATGGAGAAAGACTAATTTTTTTCTCTTGCACATACTCCATAATCTGCTTGTACTCTGTTAACCTTTTTTCGCTAATAATCCCTATAGACTGTACCAATTTATCAGAATTATATTTATACACATAGTATATGTCTATAATTTCTCCATTGCTATGCATGAAACGAAAGTTTATGGACATGTCGCCCCCCTCTGATTTATCATCTGGGAAATTAAAGCTGTATGAAATATTCTCAACCCCTAAAGGTAAAACTTCTGAGCGATACTGTTCTGAAATATGACCGTAAAATAAACCACTTGATTTATTTTCTTCCATATCTGGAATCTTATTTAAAGTAGAATTTGTATGTAAAAAAGAATTTGTAGCATGATGATACTCGTCTTGATAAATTTCTTCAAAAACATTGCTATATCGAGGCTTTGAAAACATTAAAAAGAGCGGCAATAGTATGATTGCGAATACTGCTATAGATAGAGCATAAATCATTTTTTTATTCATATATAATGACCTCATTATGGTTGATTAATGTAAACATGCTACACTTTTTAATCTAAATCACCACAAACTGAACTACTTGATAATCGCTTGAGATACTCGTCAGACGTTTCTTTATACATATCATAGCGCTAAAGTTTGCCCAGTATTTGAATCAACAAAATATTTTCGACATCCTTCATAAATCAACATCAATTCAGTCCCAACAGGTAAAGCATATATTGAAAGAATAGCGGGTTCAATATCAATTATAGTTCCCCAATCACAAACTGACATATTACTCGAATCAGATAGGAACTCGTCTGTGTCTATTTCAGAAAGGAAACGCCAACCGTTATCCAATTCATTAGTACCCTCTTCCCGAAAAATCCACTTGATTTTACCTTTATTGTTCAATATATTATTCGAAACTACTGCTCCACCTAATCCCATACTCTTACTATTCATATTTATGCCCCCTATTTGTTGATGGTAACTCAGGTCTATAATTTTTAGGATTTCTAAACCACTTTAAAAATTCCTCCTTAGTAATATAAGCATTCATATATTTTTGTGCATATCCGAGTATTTTTCACCAGGAATATGCCCCATATCCCATTGACCATTTCTAGGCTTTGTTTTATCCCATATTATTTCTTTACCACTTGGGTCTATTACTTTTCCGTTATTGGATTTTTGAGCATTCTTAAATACTTCATCTACTTGCCCTTTCGCGTATTTAGTACAGCTATTCTTATAGGCTTTGTTGCCCTCATCCCCATTCTTCGCAAAGGCTTGAACAAGATTATCAAACCCTTTCTTGGCGTTTTGTCCAACTTCACTCAAAGTGGTTCCACCTGCGTTCATGGTCATGCCACCAACTCCGACAAATTACTTAATGCTATAAGGAGATAAAATAACTTTTGAAGAATCAGCGTTTTCTACCATATCTTCAACTTTAACTGAAAAACTTCTCCAAAATTCAGCTTTAGATTTCACATATAATTGGCACCGATGCTTTCTTTCATTATTATCAGCAATTTCTAAATCAAGTTCAACTAGAATATCATCATTTGCCTTCTTTGAGAAAAATAACATAGAAAAACTCGGTGTAAAATTCCCTGTCATGTTACCAAAAATTATTTTTGATTCAAACATTTGCTGTTCTATGTGTTGACGAATAACTTTCATATTATTAATTAGGTCTAAAGAAGAAATATAACAATATTGATGCATCACTACAAATTCTGTTATTACTTCAATTTTTAATTCTAAAAGATCCTCACTACTGTCCCTCCAGACAACTTCAAAAGAACAATTATCCATATTCTGCTCCTTATTTAAATTTAAAATCATCAAATGCTCCAGTCATTTTATTATAAACATAGTGGATATTAATTTTTGTACCATCTGAGAGGGTAACCACTCTTTGCATTTTGACCCATCCTTCTGTACCAAGCCAACGTGTGTCAGTCATAGTAATTGGAACTTCGAAAGCATTTGCTAAAGGATTAGACATTACTTCTTTCATAGCAAGCTGTTCTTCAAGTGTATTAGCTACAACTCTACCTGTACTTCCCTTACCAAGTATTGTTACCGGATTTCCTACTCCCGCCCCCGCTTTAGTTATGTCCCCAACATCACTAACATGATCAAACGTATCAACTACATCATCAGTTGCATCTAGAATCTTACCTACTTGGGTAATTTTTCCAGCTTTCAAAAATGGTAGTAGATTACTTGCTAAATCAAGAGAGAGCTCCCCTGCTGCAAACCAGCGATTCGCTTGTTCACCTGTTGTCGGATCAACCCCATCTTTCAGTCGCTGAATGTTATTCCATCCGCTTAACTCTGCAACAAACGTTGGGAATACGTCTTTTCTTGCTTCTGTATAGGAAGCAAATTTAACCTGACGAGCATATAGTATTTCTTCCGCTGTCATTTGCGGAGATTGAAGATACTGATCCAGTGTCATTTTATCAATGCGCTCTTTTTGAGCCACTGTCAATCCATACTTATTAGCTTCTTCAATCTTGTGGAAATCCGCAATGCTAATATTTGGCTTGTTTCGAGAACCTGAATCCTTACCTTTCGTAGTCTGAGGATTACATACGTGTTTAAGAGTTTCCTCCAGCGCCTTGCCCCAGTTCTTAATGAGATTCTGGACCTCCCTCAACTTAGCCTTCCCTTTGGAACCTGTAGCCCTGCTATACTCATTTCTGATGTTTTGCTGGCGACGTTGTTCGGCGAGTGCCTGCTCTCTTGCTCGGTCACGTTGTGCCTGTGCCTGCGCATAGCTGGTTGGTTTGATGATTGGGGTATTGCTGTACACCTTCGGTGTATAGACGTATGAGTAGTTTCCTGTTTGTTGCTGGCGGATTTGATGAGCTTTGTGCTCAGGCGTGCTCGGTGCGTAAAGCGTGCCATCATCTGGGTTAATCAGAGGTCTTGGTCTATTATAGACCTTACCACCAAATCGGTCATCCAACATGACATGTGGTGAGCGGATATGCCCACTCGGGTCGGTGTAGTTGGCTGGGTTGTTCTGCACATAGGCATAGAGGTTTTGACTGAGCGGGTCTGTTTGACTACCTGGATAGCTGTCAGCTTTTAGGGAAATAGCAGAGCAGCCAAACTAGTTCGGCATAGATATTCTGTTCTCAAAGGTCTACACATTTATTCTACCATACAAAAAAGAAACCACCTAGAAAAGCCTAGATGATTTCAAAAGATACTAAAACTATTCCTCAGATTGTGGGTTCATTACATAAAATGTACCGTTAAGATAATTCCCTTCGTAGCCTGATAGATATATCTGATACAGTGTTTCATGGAAGTATGAATCAAATCCGAACTCTTCTTGAAGTACCTTAAAATTTAAAATTGTACTTAAATCAAACAAGACTGTATCGATATCCCTTTCTGTTCGATTATTTTTCCTTGATAAGTGGCTTTACTCGTCAATTGATATTTACTTGGGTTATGTATTCTGGTAACATTTTTTCTACTATTAAGCTAGTAGGTGCTCCGCCGATTGAATATATAATATTAAGTAAATCATCAGCCCACTCACCAAGCTGTTTTTCTTCATATAAAATATGATTAGATAAACAGTACAACTTAATCTGGTGATAAATTTGTTCAGTAGTTAATAACTTATTGCTCATGGCATTCTCCTCAAATCTACTATTTTATCTATCTTTATAGATTCAGTCGTTATCTCCTGAACCAAACTGAGGAAAATCTGAGGCTAAAGGTTCAAGATAATCGGCTTTACCTCATTTTCCACTCGGTATTCTGATATCATCTAAAATTTGTTTAGTATCAAAAGTTGCTTTTATGGACGCATCATATGGAACCTGCAATGCTTCAGGATTAGGCACAGCATAATTATTAGACTATATACTTAGGAACTAAATTGTTTAAATTCATTCGGTATCTCGTCTGATTCATTGAACAAGGTCATCACAGAAAAGTTCCTATCAGAGAATATAATCTCTTGGAAAACATTATCAATTTTCCATTCTATATCCTTATGGGTAATTTCTCCAGTTTGCACAGTTACCATCTCAAACCATCCAATCTTTATTCCATGCTGAATGATTTCTTCTAATAATTGAACAGAGTATCCTTTTCTCAAACTAAAGAGACCGTATAAGCGAGATATGATAGCATCTTCTTCAGCAATAGATAGCAACAACTCTTTTAAATCTTCTGTCTTCATTGTCTATTTACCTCCGGTCAGTGGTATCCTAACTATTCCTTCTCCCACTGTTGTTTTTAAGTATGCACCGCTGTGAATCTCATCAGTAGCATTTGCGTAACCATAATTTAATTGCCAAGAATTCCCTCTACCATCGTAGTACCTCACTCCTTCTCCACGCTTCAGTGGAGATTTTGTATACCCCTCTAATGCTTCATCTAAATACTTTTCAACATCTTTTATATTAGCTCCGTTAAAACTATTAACATTCGATAATTCAAAAATTTTACTCGCGGCATTAACATCATCCAACTTATCTGTAGTTTTTGCAACATCACTAACATGATCAAACGTATCAACTACATCATCAGTTGCATCTAGAATCTTACCTAATTGGGTAATTTTTCCAGCTTTCAAAACTGGTAGTAGATTACTTGCTAAATCCAGAGAGAGTTCACCTGCTGCAAACCAGCGATTCGCTTGTTCACCTGTTGTCGGATCAACCCCATCTCTCAGACGCTGAATGTTATTCCATCCGCTTAACTCTGCAACAAACGTTGGGAATACGTCTTTTCTTGCTTCTGTATAGGAAGCAAATTTAACCTGACGAGCATATAGTATTTCTTCCGCTGTCATTTGCGGAGATTGAAGATACTGATCCAGTGTCATTTTATCAATGCGCTCTTTTTGAGCCACTGTCAATCCATACTTATTAGCTTCTTCAATCTTGTGGAAATCCGCAACGCTGATATTTGGCTTGTTTCGAGTACCTGAATCCTTACCTTTCGTAGTCTGAGGATTACATACGTGTTTAAGAGTTTCCTCCAGCGCCTTGCCCCAGTTCTTAATGAGATTCTGGACCTCCCTCAACTTAGCCATACCTTTGGAACCTGTAGCCCTGCTATACTCATTTCTGATGTTTTGCTGGCGACGTTGTTCGACGCGTACTTGCTCTCTTGCTCGGTCACGTTGTGCCTGCGCCTGCTCGTAACTGGTTGGTTTGATGATTGGGGTATTGCTGTACACCTTCGGTGTATAGACGTATGAGTAGTTTCCTGTTTGTTTCTGACGGATTTGATGGGCTTTGTGTTGAGGTGTGCTCGGTGCGTAAAGCGTGCCATCATCTGTGTTAATCAGTGGTCTTGGACTATCATAGACCTTGCCACCAAATCGGTCATCCAACATGGCATGCGGTGAGCGGATATGCCCACTCGGGTCGGTATAGTTGGCTGGGTTGTTCTGCACATAGGCATAGAGGTTTTGGCTGAGCGGGTCTGTTTGACTACCTGAGTAGCTGTCAGCCGTCAGGAAGGTGCCTGCTTGGTTGTCATAGTATCGTGCACGGAGGTAGTCCAGACTTGTCACATCCCGTGCTTCGCCATTGTAGGCAAATGGATTTCCTGTGGTATCTGTGGTCTGCTTGGTTGCTCCGTAGAGATTGTAAGAGCTAGATGCAACAGAATTGCCATTCTGAGTCAGACCTGTCACAGAGCCAGACTGGCTGGTCAGGTAGTGATAGCTGTCGCCAGTGCTCTCATTAGTATAGGTAGCTCTGCCATTGCCATAGACATAGGTCTCCCGTTTCTGGAGCTGGTCGTCATAGGTTTGCAGGACTTGGGTGTGCTGCTGATTGACGTCGTTGACGTAGTTTCGGGTCTCGTAATAGTTATAGGTGTCTTCCTTGGTCGTGTAAGGGATGAGGACATCCTGCACTTGACTCCT
Organism: Streptococcus sp. 2021WUSS109; assembly: GCF_044427305.1. Lineage (NCBI taxonomy): Bacteria > Bacillati > Bacillota > Bacilli > Lactobacillales > Streptococcaceae > Streptococcus > Streptococcus sp. 2021WUSS109. The sequence goes on along the minus strand of NZ_JAOTGF010000030.1, from coordinate 2,941 downwards.
GTAGAGCACCTCGTCTTCACCCGGTAGGTTGTCCTCGCTTGGTGGATTGACCACAAGCCCTTCTTCCGTCGCTCGGTCCTTGGCTACCTTCTGATGGTAGGCAGTTGAGACGGTATCGAAGGTTTCAATCCAATCATAGCCCTCGCTGGTCGTGAAGCTCGAGAAGAACTGGACGACATTCTGCGTGAAGCCATACCAGAAGAGGCTGTTGGCTTCGCCATCTGGTGCAGTATACGGAGACTTGCGCTTCTTATCCGCTGGCTTGCGTTTGAAGAGCTGGTAGGTGTTGGTCGCTTGGGTCCTGCTGGCTGTGAAGACACGGTTATCATCCCCATCATAGAGGGCAGCGAAAAGCAGACCTTCCTTATCCTTGACCGCAAGTAAGCGATTTTCCGTGTCATAGATATAGTCCAACTTGGCATCACCAGCACCCGATGACACACGGTTGCCGTTCTTATCATAGGTGTAGGTGATGGTCTTGTCGCCAGACTTCATTTCAAGCAGGCGATTCTCGACGTCATATCTAAACTCTGTCTTGCTTTCCTTACCATCCACCGTTTCCGTGCTGGTCAGCTTGTTTCCTGCATGGTCGTAGGTGTAGCTGAAGGTAGAGAGTTCCTTGCCATCCTTACTTGAAACGGTCATCTGGACGATTTGACCTAGACTATCGTAGGTATAAGTTTGGACCAGAGTTTCCCCATCCTGCGTGATGGTTTCCTTGGCGATGTAGTTGCCATCGTCGTACTCGTAGGCATAGCTGGAAATCAGCTTGCCTTTCTTGTCACGATGAACAATCTCTGTCACATGATGGGCTGCGTCGTAGGTCAGAGCACTTGTCGTGCCGTCTCCACGCTCAATCTTGGTCATGTCACCAGCCTTATCATAGGCGTAGGTGGTCACCTTTCCGTCACGGTCGGTCACCTTAGTCAGGCGGTCGAGCTCGTCATAGCTATAGGCTACCTCGCTACCATCTGGATAGACCATCTTGGTGATATTGCCATAGTCGTCGTAGGTGTAGGTAATCAGACTGCCATCACCCTGACGAACACCGGTCAATTCACCCTCTTCATTATAAGCGTAGCGGGTCTGACCCGTCAAGTCACTCATCGCCACTCTGCGACCATCCGCATCATAGCTGTAGAGGACCTGACCTTCTGACTCGGCAGAAGTCTTCTTGGTCAGCAGTTGGTCCAGCTTGTTGTAGTCGTAGCTAATGGTCTGACCATCAGCCTTGGTAATCTTGGAGAGTTGGTTATTGACATCGTAGGTGTAGGTCTCGCTGTCTCCCAGCGCATTCATCTTTTCGATGACATTTCCTAGCTGGTCATAGCTATACTTCGTTACCTGACCATTGCCATTGGTGATGGAGGTGAGATTGCCCACACTATCATAGGTGTAGCTGCTGGTTGAGGCTTCATCTCCACTTCCCTTGGTTGCGGTCAGTAGTTGGTCTTCTTGGTCATAGATGTAGCTGGAAAGGCGCTTGCTTCCTGAGAGAACACTGGTTAGATTGCCATTGCCATCATAGGTGAGGCTACTACTTGCGCCTGTCGGACTGGACACCTTGATGAGGCGGTTATCCTTGTCATAGCTATAGAGACTGGTCTGACCTGCGGTATTGGTCTCGGCTGTCAGACGATTGCCTGCGTCGTAGGTTCGCTTGGTCACCTGACCAAGTGGATTGACTTCCTCTAAGAGATTGCCATTCGGGTCATAGGCATAAGTTGTCTCCCGCTTACCATTGATAACTCGCTTGGTCACTTGCCCTACAGGATCATAGCTCAGCTCCGTCTCACGGCCTGTCGGACTGGTGATCGTTTTAAGCTGATCCAGCTTCGTATAGGACAGGCTGGTCTTAGCGCCGCTCGGACTGGTGATGCTGGTCAGATTGCCCATCTCATCGTAGGCATAGGTCTTTTCTAGATCCAGAGCATTCTTCTCCGTCAAGAGACGACCGGCAACATCGTAGCTGTAGGTTTTTTATTTTTGGGGGAAAATAGCAGAGCTTCTCAGCTAGTTGATGCAGAAATAGTCTGTTTCCAAATAATTACATATATATTATACAACACCAAAAAGAAATCACCTAGAAAAGTCTAGATGATTTCGAGTCGCTTTGTAATTAACACTTGGCCCTAATCACTCTTCATATGTAATATTCAAAATATCCGAAGCTTCATATTCTGCAAGAGTAATTGCTCCCTTTAAGTGATTCCTCTTTTTATTCAATCGAAATATGACTTTATGAAAATCATCAAAGTATACTGCAAAACTAGACATAGATGACAGCATTTGTTGATAAAACTGATTATAGCGTTCATCTCCCTCACAACTATCAACTATAGTTTTATCAAACAACTCAATGGCTGATAGTAATTTATGATAGTCTTTTTCTAAGTAACATTCTATATTTTCTTTCAAATCTTTTAAGTCCTCATTGTCCTCCAACGACTCCCCTAATATCGCATTGTATTGTTCACAAATACCTAATAGTTTTTTCAAATCTTCAATCATGGCAATCTCCGTCCAATAGCTTTATTTAATTTATCAAGGTTTGATGTTCCATCTAAATTAAGAACATCTTTTAATTTTCCTCGCTTATCAAACACCTCTAAGTGATCCTTATGCAAGCCATCCAAATATAACTGGTCACCTTTTTTCAATTCTCCTATACTTTCTGTTACTTTATAGACGGACTGTCCATCATAACGTTTTTTAGTTTTTTGTAAACTATCACCTATCTCTTGACCAAAATCTGATTCTAGAAATTCATTCATATTTCCAACAGCCTTAGAATTTTTAGAACCTCGCCCAGCCCCCTGGGTAACCTCATCCCCATTCTTCGCAAAGGCTTGAACAAGATTGTCAAAACCTTTCTTGGCGTTTTGTCCAACTTCACGCAAAGTGGTTCCACCTGCGTTCATGGTCATGCCACCAACTCCAG